>JAFGSH010000148.1 GCA_016934695.1 Deltaproteobacteria bacterium | reverse complement strand
GGCGCTCAAGGCGAGCCGGAACCGCTCCATTGCCGCGGAGATGGCGGACCGGGGGGTCGTTGTCATGGCCGCAGGGAAAAAGACGCTGAGCGAAGAGATGCCGGAGGCCTACAAGGACATAGACGGAGTAGTGAATGTAGTCCATCGGGCCGGCCTCTCCACAAAGGTCGCGCGTCTCAGGGCCGTCGGATGTATCAAGGGGTGAGGAGCTCGGGCTTGACAAACCGGGAAATGTGGCTAAACTGACTGGTACATTCTGAAGGAAGGGGAATTTCGTGGCCGACATACAGATACCGAAGGATATGTATGATATTGTTATTGTAGGGGGCGGACCCGGAGGGCTGACGGCGGGGCTCTACGCGGCCAGGGCGGATATGAAGACGTTGCTCCTGGAGGGAAACGCCCAGGCCAGCCAGATCACCATGACGGATATGATCGAAAATTATCCCGGTCTCCCCTCCATCGGGGGGTTCGAGTTGAATGACACCTTCAAGAAACAGGCAGTTTCGTTCGGTCTGGAGACTAAACCGGAGCAGGTGATCCGCATAGACCGGGCGCACCCGGGAGATATCAACGGGTGGGAGGTTGTTACCGACAGCGGGGCCTACTGTACCCTCTCCGTCATTGTCTCCACGGGGGCGGCCTGGAGCCGTCTGGGGGTTCCGGGGGAGGCGGAAATGATTGGCCGAGGTGTTTCAAACTGCGCCACCTGCGATGCCCCTTTTTACCGGAACCGGGAAGTCGCGGTGGTCGGCGGGGGTGATACGGCCGTCCAGGAGGCCGTCTATCTGACGAAGTTTGCCTCGAAGGTCACGCTCATTCACCGGCGGGACCGTCTGCGCGCGACGGCCATCCTGCAGCAGCGGGCCTTTGCCAACGAGAAGATTGCTTTCGCCTGGGACTCGGTGGTGGAGAAGATTCTCGGAGAGGATGGTGTCACGGGTGTGAGAATACGAAATGTCAAGGACCCCGACCGGCATGACGATATAGCCGTCGACGGGGTATTCGTCTTTGTCGGTCTTGTCCCCAATACGGAAGTTGTCAGAGGCGTTGTCAATCTGGATGAAGATGGTTATATTATTGCCGATAGCGATATGAAGACGTCAGCGGAGGGGATCTTCGCCTGCGGGGATTGCATCAGGAAATCCCTGAGGCAGGTGGTGACCGCCTGCGGCGACGGGGCGACGGCCGCGCACAGCGCGTCACTGTACGTCGATGACGTGAAAGGCCAGGCCTACTGATTGATTCCGGTGCTGGTCTCATGAAGGATCGCCGTTCACGGCACTCCATGGGGCCGTGTTCGTAAGGAGAAAACGCAATGCCCATCTATGAATATAAATGCACCCTTTGTGGCAATACATTTGAGATGATCCGCTTTGCGCAGGATGATGACAAAGATATCGTGTGTCCCGCGTGCGGAAAGAAAAAAGTAGAGAAGATGATGTCCCTCACCGCCGGGTCCCACGGATCCTGCGAGTCCTGCTCGGCATCGGGGCCTTCCTGTTCCTATACCTGAGGCTGATCTTCACCCCGACGGGTCGTCGGGATTGACACATGGGAGTTCCGGGTGGCGGGACCTCCAGAGATGAAAGAGATGGATGATGGCGCGACTGGTCGATTTCTGGCAACATATCCCGGAACACATCAACCCGGCGTTTCTGGAGATCGGCTCCTTTCAGCTTCGCTACTACGGCCTCATGTATCTCGTTGCCTTTTCCGTTGTCTACCTCCTCGTTATCCACCGGATACGCAATGAAGGTTTTGAGTACTCGACGGAGCTGATCCGGGATTATGCCGTGTGGGCGATAGCCGCCCTTCTCATAGGGGCGCGGCTGGGATATATCCTTTTTTATAATCTCGAATACTACGCGGCGCACCCCCTGGCCATCGTGCTGCCCTTCGACCTGTCGGACGGGTTCCGGTTTGTCGGAATCAGCGGCCTGTCGTATCACGGCGGGTTGATAGGCATGATCGTCGCTTCCCTTATCTATTTTCATAAGCATGCGATTAACTTCTGGCGGTTTGCGGACCTCTTCAGTCCGGTGGCTCCGCTCGGATATACCTTCGGCAGGATCGGAAATTTTTTGAACGGGGAGTTGTACGGTCGCGTCACGGATGTGTGGTGGGGAATGTATTTCCCCGGGGATCCGCTCCGCGCCCTCCGTCACCCGTCCCAACTATACGAGGCCTTTTTTGAAGGGATTTTCCTGTTCGCAGTGCTGTGGAGTGTCAGAAGGCATGAGTACTTCAGGGGCAATCTGCTCTCTCTGTATCTGATCGGCTATGGGGCGGTACGCTTCTGCATCGAATTTTTCAGGGAGCCCGATCCCCAGGTCGGGCTGGTCGCGGGGATGCTCAGTATGGGGCAGGTCCTCTGTCTCGGCATGATTCTCTGCGGTTTGGGGATCATATGGATGAAAAAACGACAGGGAGGCACTACATGAATAAGAGACTGGTAATCGTGGGGGGAGGCGCCGGAGGCCCGTCCGCAGCGGCGGAGGCCAAGAGGCGGGATCCTTCCTTGCAGGTAACGATGGTGGAACAGGGAGAATTTGTCTCCTATGCCGCCTGACCCATGCCCTATTACATCGGTGATGTAATCAAGGATTCGAAAAAGCTGATCGCGCGAACGCCTGAAAAGTTTGAAGAAACGGGGATACGGGTACGGCTCAATACGCGGGCTGACGAGATACGGGCTGACGCGGGTGAAGTGCTCCTGACCGGGGGGGAACGGCTGCCCTACGATACCCTCGTGGTGGCGACCGGGACCGTGGCAATCCTGCCGAATATCCCGGGGTCCGACCTGGACGGGGTCTTTGTTCTGAAGAATCTGCGGGACGGCATCAATATCAAGGAATATATCAGGGAGAACCGGTGTCAAAAGGCGGCGCTGGTCGGGGCCGGCTTTATCGCCATGGAGATGGCGGAAGCCCTGCAGACCATCGGTCTGGAAACCCGCATCGTCTACAGGGGCGAACTGCCGGTCAAAAAATGGGACCCCGCCTTTTCCACGGTCATACTGGAGGAACTGACTGACAAGGGGGTGATCTTCATGCCCCATCAGTCGCCGGTCGCCGTTGAGAAAGGCTCCCGGGCGCGCCTGTGCCTGGTAACCGACCAGGAAAGAATAGAGACGGATCTCATCATCTTCGCCCTCGGGGTGAAACCGGAGACGACGCTGGCGCGGGCTGCGGGTCTTGCCATGGGTGAATCGGGGGCCATCAGGGTGGATCATTCCCAGCGCACCTCGCGGGAAGAGATGTTCGCCGCCGGGGACTGTTGCGAGTCCTATCACCGGGTGAGCAAGCGATGGGTGCACATCCCCCTGGGGGATATCGCGAACAAGCAGGGACGGGTGGCTGGACAGAATATCGGCGGATATCCCGCGACATTTCAGGGAGTCGTCGGATCAAACGCCTTCAAGGTGTTCGACCTGGAGGTTGCCATGACGGGTCTTGGCGAGCGGGAGGCGGAGCGGAGCGGATACGTCCCCGCAAGCACGCTTATCTGGGGGACCCCTGTGGCGAGGTCAATGAACAAAGAACGGTATCGATTAGGAATCAAATTGATTGCCGACAGGACGTCGGGGAGACTGCTGGGCGCGCAGGCGGTAGGACAGGGTGGTGCGGTAAGCCGTATCAATACCCTCTCGGCCTGTCTCTGGTCAGGGATGAAACTGGACGAAATCGGCTATATGGACCTCGCCTACAGTCCTCCCTTCGGCGGGGCCTGGGATCCGATTCACACGGCGGCCCAGATATTGGAGAAACAGATGTAGGGTCCTTCAACAGCGGCCTTCTTGCCCACGCGCGCACGTGGGCCTCACCCGAGGGGATATGCGATCGAGCGGAAAAAATTGACAATATCTTGGGTATATTTTAGCTTTCACTATTATTTACCATTCTCGTATCGCATCGGAAAAGGGATGGGTAACGGAAGACCTACCGGAAGGGGGGGGTATTATGTGCAATAAGAAAAATTGGTACCATTCGTTGTGGCGATCGTCGCGTTGTCGATGATCTTGGTCGGACCGGCAGGTGCGGAACAAAAAAGATTCTTTGCCAT
>JAFGSH010000147.1 GCA_016934695.1 Deltaproteobacteria bacterium | reverse complement strand
TCCTCTCGGCCGGTTTCAGCGAGCTGGGGACCCCCGAGGGGATTGCCTTGGAGGAGGGGATCAGGGGGGCCGCCGCGAGGGGGATCAGGGTCATCGGCCCCAACTGTTTCGGCATCTACTGTCCCCGGAGCGGCCTGACGTTGATGCCGGGGCCTGATTTCTCGCGGGAGAGTGGAAACGTTGCCTTCCTGGCCCAGAGCGGGGGGATGGCGATGGATTTCTCCCACATCGGCAAGTGGATGGGGATCCGATTCAGCAAAGTGGTAAGCTTCGGAAACGGGGCAGACCTGCGCGAGGTGGAGCTGATAGACTACTTCGGAGATGACCCGGAGACGAAGGTTATCGCGACCTATACGGAGGGGGTGGAGGACGGCCCCGCCTTTCTCGATGTCCTCGGGAGGGTGACGCGGAAGAAACCGGTGATCGTCCATAAAGGGGGACTGTCGGAGGCGGGCGGCAGGGCCGTGGCCAGCCATACGGCCTCGATGGGGGGGAGCAAGATTATCTGGGAGGCGGTTCTCCGGCAGTGCAACGCCGTCCAGGTGTCGAGCCTGTGGGAACTGTCCCAGGCGAGCCTGGCCTTCTCGATGCTCCCCGAACGGATCTACCGGGGGATCACCGTCGCCGGCGGAGGCGGAGCACTGGGGATCGCCGCCTGCGACGCGGCCGAGACCTTCGGTATACAACTTCCCCAGTTCGATCCCTCCATCACCGACGCGATCATGGATATCCTTCCCAAACCCGGTTCGAGCGCCAAGAACCCGATCGACGTGGCGAACCCCCACGTGCCGCCGCATATACTGAAGGAGATACTCCTCGCGGCGGCGAAGGATGAAAAGGTCGATCTCCAGATCTTGATTCAGCTATTCCATGCCTACAAGCCGATGGCGCTCTTCTCCGGCCGGCCGGTCAAGGAAGTGATCCCCTTTAAAGAACTGGCCGCCGCCGTCGGAGAGGTGGTCGCCGCGACGGGCAAACCGGTGATCCTCGTAGCCCCCAATATCAAGCAGGGGCTTGAATCGCTCGATATCGAGGAAGTGATACGGGAGGCGCACTCCGCCTTTCTGAATGAGGAAATTCCCGTTTTTGACGACCTCGAAGACGCGCTCCGGGCCGTCAACCACGTATCCCGATATCGCGCCCGCAAGGAGGCCCGGGAACGGCTGGCCTGAAGAGCATTTCCTCTGGCGGGAACGGTGTCTTGTCGATGATCATGTACGGTAAAAGAAAGGAACGCCGGTGATTCCTGGAAAGAGTTCCGCCATCTATTACGGCTGGTATATCGCCTTCCTGGCCTTTGTCGCCAATTTCATGTCCGTGGGGACCAGTTTTTACATCTTCAACGCCTTCATGGAACCCCTGAACGAGGCGCACGGCTGGTCGAGGACGGCCCTCAACATGGCCCTTGTCCTGGGGATGCTTGCCGGATTTGTCGGCCAGTTCCTGGCGGGCACCATGGTCATGAGGACCGGACCGCGGATCCTGATGCTGATCGGCCCTGTCCTCTCCGGCGGGACCTGTATCCTGCTCGGCAGGACCGACGTGCTGTGGCAGTTCTATGCCCTGTATGTCCTGCTGTATCTCGGGAGCATGATCTACGGCGGCGTGGTGGCGAGTACGGCCGTCAACAACTGGTTCGTCCGCAAGAAGGGGAAGGCGCTGGGATTCGCCAGTGCGGGGATCTCTTTTTCCGGCGCCGTTCTGCCGCTTATTGCCATGGCCCTGATACTGCACAGCACGATAGCGGATGCCTTTCTGTGGATCGGGCTGTTGACCATGGCCGTCGGACCCCTGTCGTGGCTGGTGGTCCGGGACTGGCCGGAGCAGTTCGGCCTGCATCCCGACGGCCTTCCCCTGGAGGGAGTGAACAATCCCATTTCTTTCCGTGAACAGGAGCAACCGGGCATCGGCAATACCGCAAGGGAGGAGCCCTGGACGTTTCGCCGTCTGATCGTAACGGGGACGTTCTGGAAGGTGGGCCTCTCCTTGGGCCTGGCCCTGACCAGTGTCGGCGCGGTCATGTCGCAGCTCAAGCCGCGTTTCGCCGATCTTGGTTTCGATGATATGACGGCCATGTGGCTGATGGCCTTGACGGCGTGTATCGGGGCCGTTGCGAAGTATCTCTGGGGGCTGTGGTGCGACCGCTTCGACCCCCGGCACATCTTCGCTGTTCTGGTATCGATGATGGCCCTCGGGCTGGGCCTTGCCCTCATCCACGATTCGCTGATCGCCCTTGCCCTCTTTATCGTCATCTTCGGTTTTTCCATGGGGGGGGTCATGTCTCTCTTTCCCATTATCGTTGCCGACCTCTACGGACGCGAATCGTTCCCGGCCGTCTTCAGGTACATCTCTCTCATTGTTATCATTGAAGTATCAGGGTTTGTCATCGCCGGGCAGAGCTTCGACCGGACCGGCTCCTACGACCTGGCGTACATCATCTTTATCGTATTGGCCCTGATCGCCGTCTATCTGATCGCGACGGCCAAACGGCCCCGGATCGACGAGGAGATGCCCTGGGGATGATCAACGTACCCGGGAAGGTGTAACCGGAAAGGGGGAATCGAATGGCCGGACCGCTGCAGGGACTCAGGATTCTTGATTTTACAACCCTCCTCCCCGGGCCGTACGCGACCATGGGACTCGCCGACATGGGGGCCGATGTTCTCAGGATTGTTTCCGGCTCGCGCCCGGACCTGGCCGCCTTTGCACCCCCCTTTATTCAAGGGACGGATATCTCCTTTGCCACGGCCTGTCTCGGGCGGGGGAAGCGGTGCATGACGCTGAACCTGAAGCACCCGCGGGCGATCGAGATCATCTGCCGCCTGCTGGAAGGCGGCTATGACATACTGATCGAACAGTTCCGACCCGGTGTCATGGAGAAGCTGGGGCTCGGGTACGAGGCCCTCCGGGGGATCAGCCCCGCGCTCATCTACTGTTCTCTCACCGGCTACGGCCAGACGGGACCGTACCGTGACCGGGCGGGACACGACATCAACTACCTCGCTCGCTCGGGGCTCATGGCCTACTCGGGAAAAAAGAAAGGCGGACCCACCCTTACGGGGATGCAGATCGCCGATGTTGCCTCCGGGTCCAGCAACGCCGTCATCGGCATCCTGGCCGCGGTCATCGCCCGCAACGAAACGGGAAGGGGACAGCAGATCGATGTCTCGATGGCCGACGGCGTCGTCGCCTTCAACGCCCTTGCGGGGAACGCCTGCTTGGTGGACGGGAACGAACCGGGCCGCGAGGGGTTTCTCCTGAACGGGGGGTCCCTCTATGATTTCTACGAGACGAAGGAGGGGGGATACCTGAGCGTCGGCGCCCTCGAACCCCAGTTCTTCGCCGCCTTCTGCGAAGGAATCGGCCGTCCCGGCCTGACGGCGGGAGGGATCTCACCCGCGAATGTCGGGGAGATCAAGGAAGAGATACGGCAACTCATCAGGACGAAGACACGTGACGAATGGGCGGAGATATTCGGAGGAACGGATGCCTGCGTCGAGCCGGTCCTGACGCTCTCCGAGGCCCTGGATGACAGGCAGACCCGGGAGCGATCCCTGGTGGTCGAGGTCGAGCTTCCGACGGGGGGGACCGTTCGACAGATCGCCCACCCCATCAAATTTTCGGAGACACCCCAAGAGTACCGGAAGGCAGGGGCTCCCGCCGGGACGCACACACGGGAAGTCCTGCGCGAATTGGGGTATACGGATTTTGAGATAGAAACATTCGGACAAGAGTGGCTTCTGAAGTAAGATGCGGCACCGACCCCGAAGCGGGTCATAAGCAAAGCTGATGGTTAGACGAGAATACCGGGAGGTGATTTTGCCTCCGCCACGGCCTTTATGATGGGACAGTTTCCTGCTTTGGGACAGCTTCGATCTATACTTCAGAAAGTCCAGCTGATTACGGGTTATGGCGATTTCCTTGACAACGGGATAAACTTTATATAGCCTTAAATTGAAGTGTCGTTGATTCAACATTTCCTAATCAATTATCGATCCGGGGGAACGTACCATGCAACAGAGTACAGGAATATTGGATTCTCTCGACGCCGACACACTCCACTTCTTTTCTTGCGCTGCTCTTTTCCGTGATCGTTTTTCAATCGACTGGCTTGTAAATATCCTGGGGAAAAAGGCTTCAGAAGTCCTTTCATTACTTGAAGACGGAGTCCAGAAGAGATGGCTTGCAAGAAAGAAAGGTGGGGTTTTTTATTTTATAAATCCGAAGATCCGTGAGGAGCTTGAGAACAGGGTGCCTCCTCATGAAAAGGAGCAACTGCATAAGAGAATAGTGGAAGTTCTTATCAAGGAGACTACCACCTCGGGTTGTGAAACGGATCTCTTGGTGCTCAGCCATCATATCCAACAGATCAAATCTGATGAAAAGCTTTGCAAACTCTTGCTGGAATCAGGGAACATCTGTATGAAATCTTTCCAGCTGGAAGATGCCCTGAAGTGTTATTTTAAGATTTTGCATGATTTGTCTGGAGTTGAAACTACGGAAAGCGACGATCTGTTCATAAAGGCCGCTATTCAAAGTTCCAAGGCCACAACGGCTCCGCAACACAATTGCCTCAACATAAGCCCTTTTTTGGAAGAAGC
>JAFGSH010000146.1 GCA_016934695.1 Deltaproteobacteria bacterium | reverse complement strand
CTGCTCCTTGTCCTGGTTTCCCTTTACATCGGTATCCGTTGTCTATTCCAGCCGGAGATGGGGCCGGCCCTTCCCCGGGAAGAGCGGGGGAGTTGGGGCGCTAAATTCCTCGCGCTTAAGGCCGTGGTTCTCCCCCTCATTGTTGTTTTCCTCGTCCTCGGTTCGATCGTCGGAGGGATTGCGACCCCGACGGAGGCCGCCGGCATGGGAGTCCTGGGCGCCGTTATCTCTGCTCTGGTTTACCGCCAGATCAGCTGGAAGGTCACCTACGAGGCGGGGATTCGAACCATGCGCCTCACCGGGATGATCATGTGGATACTCTTCGGGGCTTACTGTTTCACGGCAGCCTATCAGGGAATGGGGGCCGCCCACCTGATCAAAGACCTGGTGGGGTACATCCCCGGAGGGAGGTGGGGCGTCATCATCACCATGCAGGTCGTGATTTTTCTCCTCGCGATGGTGCTGGACCCGATGGGGATCATGATGATCTGTGTCCCCGTCTTTCTGCCGATCGTGGAGGCCTTCGGTTTTGACCCTCTCTGGTTCGGGATCCTCTTTACTATCAACATGGAGATCGGGTACATGACGCCACCGTTCGGGTTCAATCTCTTCTACATGAAGGGGCTCGTTCCACCGGGGATTTCCATGGGTGACATATACCGGTCGGCGATTCCCTACACGATCGTGTCACTCGTTGGACTCGCCATCGTCATGATCTTCCCGGAGATCGCGACCTGGTTCCCGAGTGTTGTTTTCGGGGGGTAGACCATGGTAAACAATCGTATCGGAGGTGTGAAAACAACGAAAGAATATACACCGTGAACCGCAGTTTCGCGGGACGCATGCATAATATAAAAAGGTAAGAAAGGATTTGCGGCAATGAATATCGGGAGACTGGCTGACGACAACATCACCAGGTTCGGTGAATATGACTTTGTCTGGTTTGGGGGGCAGTGGTACACAAACGTAGAGATGAACCGGATCGCCAACAGGCTGGGGAATGCCCTGAAGGATCTGGGGGTCGGCAAGGGAGACCGGGTCGGTGTTCAGATGCTCAACTGCCCGCAGTTGTTGCAGGCATTCTTTGCCACCTTCAAGATCGGGGCGATCATGGTCCCCATTAACCCGTCACTTCGCATCAATGATCTGGCCTATCTATACCAGGACGCAGGTCTGGTCGCCCTGATCAGCACCGCCGACTACATCGACACCATCCGACAGGCACGCGCGGGGGCGGAAGCGTTGCAGCACATCATCCTGACCGGGGATGAGACACCGGAAGACGCCCTCTCCTTCGACGCTATCCTGGAGGGAAAATCGGACGAGCTGGCTCCGGAGGACACGGACAATGACGATACGGCCGTCATGATCTACACCGCCGGCACCACGGGGAACCCCAAAGGGGTGATGCTGACGCACTACAACTGGTATACCCATGTGACGGGATACTACGACCAGGTCCTCCTCGATTCATGGGGAATCACGGCACGGGGAAAGGTCCTGGAGGAGGACGCGCGGCGGGGGAAGATCGAGGACCGGGAGATGGCAGTGTACGGTGTCAGCCGGGATCGAGTCTCCCTTATCACCCTCCCCCTCTTTCACGGCTACGGGGTGTTCGCCCTGAGCCTCGAGTTCCTGACGGGGGGGAAACTCGTGGTCATCGGCCGGTGGGACGCCGAGGAGGCGATGCGCTGCATCGAGCAGTACCGGGTGACGGATTTCCGCGGCGTGCCGACCATGTACATCCAGCTCCTGAACCACCCGGCCGCCGATCAATACGATCTGAGTTCCCTCCAGACCTGTATCTGTGGTTCGGCCCCCATGCCGCTCGAAGTGGCCCGCCAGTGGAAGGAGCGTTACGGGATCGATATCTGGGAGGGGTACGGCCTCAGCGAGGCGACGACGGTCAACTGCGGCAACGTGGCCGGAAGACGCCCCCCCAAGTACGGCTCCATCGGCAAGTGTTACCAGAAGTGCAACACGATCAGGATATTCGACGAAGATGACCGGGAAGTGCCCCGGGGGGAGACCGGAGAGATCGTCATCAAAGGTCCCGGCGTCATGAAGGGGTACTGGAACAAGCCGAGGGAAACGGCCGAGGCGATACGGGACGGCTGGCTCCATACCGGCGATGTGGGGTACATGGACGAAGACGATTATCTCTACATCACGGATCGGAAAAAGGACCTGATCATCCGGGGAGGAGAGAACATCTACCCGAAGGAGATAGAAAACATCCTCCATATGCACCCGGAGGTCCTGGAGGCGGGGGTGGTCGGTATCCCCGATCCGGTGTACGGCGAGGTGGTCAAGGCGTTTGTCACCCTGAAGAACCCCGGTTCGGTCTGCGAGGAGGACATCATGGGCTTCTGCAAGGAGCACCTCCCCACCTACAAGAGACCGAAGGAGATCCAGTTCATGGACGAACTTCCCAAGAGCGCCCTCGGAAAGACACTGCGCAGGGAGCTCAGGAAACTGGGGTAGGTCCGGGGATGCTCGACAAAGTTTACCAGAGACTTGCGGAGGTCCTCGACACCCTCCCCAACGGATTTCCGGCAACGGAGAGTGGCGTCGAGATCCGGATCCTGAAAAAGATCTTTACCCCTGAAGAGGCCGAGCTTTTCTGTCGGCTTCGCCTGACCTTCGAAACAGCCGCGCAGATCGCCGAGCGGACAGCCATTCCGCTCGAAGGACTGGATGATTTGCTGGCCGCCATGGCGGAGAAGGGGCAGGTCTTCATGCTCGACCTGGGAGGCATCCGGTTCTTCCGGATGCTCCCCTGGGTCTTCGGGATCTATGAATTCCAGCTCAGTCGCCTCGACCGGGAACTCGCCGAACTGAGCGAGGCATACCACCCCGCCTACTCCCGGCAGTTCGCCTCGCAGAAGCCGCAGCTCATGCAGACGCTCGCCGTGGAAGAGACCATCCCCGCCCATCAGGAAGCCCTCCCCTATGAGACAGTCTCGGCGATCATCGACGCCAACCAGTCGTTCCGCGTCAGCGAATGCATCTGCAAGAAGGAGCGGGGGCTTCTGGGGCATCACTGCGACAGGCCCGTGGAGGTCTGCCTCGCCATCGCCCCCGTCCCCGGCGTGTTCGACGATTCCCCCACCGGCCGTGTCATCTCAAAGGAAGAGGCATACGACCTATTGAAAAAGGCCGAAGAGGCGGCCCTTGTTCACCTCACGATGAACGTGCAGGTCGGCCAGATCTATATCTGTAACTGCTGCAAATGCTGCTGTGGCGTCCTGCGCTCCATCACCGAACTGGGGATCCCGGCCTCACGAGTCATCAATTCCCATTATTACGCCCGGATCGATGGCGATGCGTGCACCGCCTGCGGTCTGTGTGCGGACGAACGGTGCCAGGTGGACGCTATCGTCGAGGAGAATGAAACCTGCCGGGTTGTGCCGGAGCGGTGTATCGGCTGCGGCCTGTGCATCAGCACCTGCCCCGTCGATGCCATCCAACTGGTCCACCGGACCCCGGACGAAATTGTGACGCCCCCCTTCACGGAGGATGACTGGTTCGAGGAACGGGGCCGGATGCGAGGGATCGACTTCTCCGAATTCAAGTAGCGTTTCCACACTTCATGTGCGGTCATTATTCCGTTGACAGACAACGGCGTCCATCTTATATCTTATTTTCAAAGGTAAAGACCGTCGTGGTGAATCATCAATGCGGGGAAGATGACAGCCCTTCATACACTACATTCTATCCGTGAAAATGGGGTATGCGATGTTTGATTTTGAGGTAGGCAAGATCCGGTTCATCCGGGGGGGGAAGTATCCCACCTGTCATTCCGTTTTTATCGACGATGAGATCCGTGCCGTTATCGACCCGGCGAGTGACGAGGGAAAACTCCTGACAATTCACCGGCAGCGTCCGATCCAGGTACTTATCAACAGCCATTGTCACGAGGATCATTTTCTCCTCAATTCCCGTTTTCCGGACGCCGATCTCTGGGTCCCCAGACTCGAAGCAGCCGGGTTCAGGAATATCGACGCCTTCTACGATCAGTTCTATGAATCCGGGGATGTCGATGAAAAAACAAAAGCAGCGTGGGACACATTTTTTACCGAGGTTGTTCAGTACCAACCCCGGGAACCAGACCGACTGTTGGAAGATGAGGATATTCTCATCTTCGGTCAGACCCGAGTTCGGGTCCTCCATACCCCCGGTCACAGTCCGGGCCATCTCGCCTTTCATTTCCCCGAGGAAAGGGTTCTCTATCTGGCGGATCTGGATCTGGTGAAGTTCGGCCCTTATTACGGCGACAAAGGGTCCAGCATCGATGACACGATCGCATCCCTCCAGCGGGTGGCAGCAATCGATGCGGACACATACCTGGTGGCCCACGGGAGAGAGGGTGTCCTCGATGGTGATCCGATATACATCCAACGGTATCTTGATGTCATCTACACCAGAGAGGAAAGGTTGCTGGTCCTGCTGGCATCAGGTCCCAAGAACCTGGACGAGATCGTTGCGGAGGGGATCATATACGGGGGACGCAGCCTGTCCGGCGGGGCCTGGGAGCTGGCCTTGAGCGAACGGATAATGATGGACAAGCATCTCCGGCGCCTTGAACACCGGGGGACCATCCGACAGGAGGATAGTATCTACTACCTGGCATAACGGTATACACACGACACGTCTTCCTTACAGGAGTCACGCAATGAACGTCTATGAAGAACTCAGACAGATCCTTGACGCACACCCGTCGGGGGCTCCAAAATCGAATGCCTTTGACGAGATATTGAAAACCCTTTATACCCCCGAAGAAGCAACTCTGGCAGTCCGCATGAGCTTCAAACCCAAATCTGCGGAGGCGATAGCTCAGACTGCGGGTCTGCCTGTCGATGTGGTGAGGAATATGCTCGAGGGGATGTGCGAACGGGGTGTCATCTTCTCGCGCGATAAAAAAGGGGTGCGCTCGTACGGCCTCCTGCCGACCATACCGGGGCTTTTTGAGTTCCCCTTCATGCGGGGTGAGACCGGTCCGATGGAGGAAAAACTGGCAATGCTCTGGGAGGAGTATCACCAGGAGGCATTGGGAGAGGCATTCAGCGGCAACCCCTCTCCCGCAATGCGGGTTATCCCCGTCGAAAAATCACTCGCCTCCGAGACACACGTTCATCCCTACGAAGAGGTCGCACGCCTGATCGAGGAGACAGACTACCGGGCGCTCACCAACTGCGCCTGCCGGGTCAGTCTCAACAGATGTGATGCTCCTCTGGAGGTCTGCCTGTCATTCGGCGACATGGGCCGGTTCCTTGTGGAACGGGGGTTTTCCCGGGAAATCAGCAAGGAAGAGGCGATGCGGGTCCTCGATCTCTGCGAGGAAGCGGGGCTTGTTCATACCAGCAACAACAGCGCGGACAAGGCGAACCTGATCTGCAACTGCTGTCCCTGCTGCTGTTCCATCCTGCGCGGCAGGACCGAACTGGACAACCCCCACGCCTTCGCCACCAGCACCTATGAGGCACGAATCGACATCGACGGGTGCACCGGCTGCGGCATCTGTGCCGATGATCGCTGCCCCATGAAAGCGATCGAGATTATCGACGACGTGGCGGTCTTGACCCCCGAGAGATGTATCGGGTGCGGTCTGTGCGTCTCGGCCTGTCCCATCGACGCCATTGAACTGATAAAGAGGAAAGAGCCCCCGGAGATCTTCGCCACCGGTCAAGAGTTGACGATGAAGATGGCCGAAGAGAAGGGAAAGCTCGACGCCTTTTTCAGGGTGCTCCAGCGGTAGTACCGGCGAATTCCTTCACCTGACTCTTCAGCCAGTCGACCCATTCTTCGATCCCCGCTCCGGTCGTGCAGGATACCTCCAGGATGGTGATCCGGGGATTCAGTGCCGTCACCCGCTCCCTCAAGGCGGCCATGTCGAAGTCACTCAAGGAGAGATAATCGATCTTGTTGACCAGGAGGAGGTCGCATATGGAGAACATGAGGGGGTATTTGAGGGGCTTGTCGTCCCCCTCGGGGACACTGAGAATCATCACGTTCCGGTGGGCTCCCGTGTCGAATTCGGCGGGACAGACGAGGTTGCCCACGTTTTCGATGATGATCAGGTCGAGCGCCTCCGTTTCCATTGCCTCGATCCCCTGGGTGACCATGGCCGCGTCGAGGTGACAGAACCCTCCCGTCCTGAGCTGGATGGCGGGGACCCCCACGGCGGCGACCTTTTCCGCATCGACCGTTGAGTCGATATCCGCCTCGATAACGCCCAGTCGCACCGCATTCTTCAGCCCTTCGATCGTGCGGAGGATAAGGCTCGTCTTCCCCGATCCCGGTGAGGACATGAGATTGATGAGCATCGTCTTCTTTCCCCGAAGATCCGCCCTGACCTCGTCGGCCAGTCTGATATTATCGGCAAGGATCTCCTCCTTCACCTCGATGAGGCGTATCTCATCCCCCATTACTGCACCTCCATATCCTTGATGTGATACTCTCTCCCGGAGAGGAGGGTGCCGCCTCTCTCCCCGCAGTCGGGACAGACGATGT
>JAFGSH010000145.1 GCA_016934695.1 Deltaproteobacteria bacterium | reverse complement strand
GACCCGCGGCGCCCTGAGAAAGGAGCCGCTCACGTCGAGGGCGTACGAGGGGAAATGATCGCTGTTCGAGGCGGCGCTGAAGGCGACATCGGCCAGACTGAAGATGAGTCCCCCGTGGACCACACCGAGGAAGTTGAGCATGCCCTCCGTGACGGTCAGCGAGCAGGAGGCGTACCCCTCCTCGACCGCGTCGATACGGATCCCCAGGGAGGAGGCGTAGGGCTCACCCCTGATCTTGTCCGCGATGGCTGAAGCTGTCATTACCTTTCTCACCGGCACCCCCATGCATTTTTCTTAGAGGTATCGTGCCTCTTTCTTCCCGGCCTTCTCGTCGACGAAGAAGAGCAGGACGGCCCCCGCCACGAAGAGGACGGCAATCGAGGTGATGCTCACGCGAGAGGCGATGTCGCTCGAATATCCCATCGACCTGACCAGGAGGGCCGTCACCCCGATGAAGATCGGCCCCGCGACCACGGAAAACTTGCCGATGAGGTTGTAGAATCCGAAAAATTCCCCCGCTTTGTCGACCGGGATCATCCGGGCGTACAGGGACCGGCTCAGTGCCTGGATCCCCCCCTGAACCAGCCCGATGACGATGGCGAGGACGTAAAACTCGGATGCCCGCGTGATGAAGGAGGCATAGATCGTCACGCAGAGGTACACGGCGATGGCGATGTAGATGGAGCGCTTGGTCCCGATCTTCCCCCCCAGGTATCCGAAGGCGATCGCCGACGGGAACCCCACAAACTGGGTGATGAGGAGCGCCAGGATCAGGTCGTTGGAGTCGAACCCGATCGACATCCCATAATCGAGGGCCATCCGGATGATCGTGTCGACGCCGTCGATATAGAGCCAGTAGGCGATGAGGAAGAGGAAGATCACCCGCAGGTGGCGGATCTCCTCGAAGGTCCGGCGGAGCTGGCGCAGCCCCCCGGCGACGGCGGCCCCCGCCGCGACGGTCTTCTCCCCGGCCGGCTCCCTGACGAAGAGGAAGACGGGGATCGAGAAGAGGGCCCACCACGCCGCCACGGAGAGGAAGGAAAAGCGCACGGCCGTCCCTGCGTCGGCGAATCCGAACAAGGCCGGCTTGAGGGTCATCGTCACGTTGAGGGCGAAGAGGAGGCCGCCCCCGAGATACCCCAGCGAGAACCCCAGGGCGGATACGAAGTCCATCCGCTTATCAGATGCGACCGCAGGAAGCAGGGAATCGTAGAAGATGTTCCCGCCCGAGAAACCCACCGTCGCCAGGACGTAGACGGCGATGGCCAGGACCCAGTCCCCCTGCGAGACCAGGTAGAGGGAGGCCGTCATCACCACGCCCATGAAGGCGAAAAAGAGGAGGAACTTCTTCTTCGCCCCGCCCCGGTCGGCGATGGCCCCCAGAACGGGGGCGCAGAGCGCCACCAGCATTCCGGCGATGGAATTCGCCAGCCCGAGCTTCGCCGTGCTCTCGACGGGATCGACCCCGGCGCTCCAGAACTTCTTGAAGAAGATGGGAAAGAAGGCCGCCATCACCGTCGTGGCGAAGGCGGAATTCGCCCAGTCGTACAGAGCCCAGCTGATGATCGACTTCCGGTTGTCACGCTCCATCGGTCAGCACCTCGATTCTCCCCCAGGGTATGACAGGTACGTCACAGGCCCAGGTCACGGTTGATCAGGACCACGATGATACGCCCCGGAGGGAATGATTTTTCCGTAATCGTCCAGGTGTTGCAGATCCTCATCGGGCTCGCGCAGTCGCTGCAGGTCCCGGTTGTGACGCAGGGCGGGTTCAGCTCCGTGTGTCCCCCGGCATGGTGCCGGATGGCGTTGGCCGGGGCCGTGTGGCTCCTGATGTGCTCCATCGCTCTCTCCATATCGGAGACGATCTTGTTGCGCCCGGCCAGTATCAATACACGCCTTGGTCCAAAGGTGATCCCCCCGACCCGGTTCCCCACCATGTCGAGGTTGACCAGCCTCCCGTCCCGGGTCAGGGCGTTCGTCCCGGTGACGAAGAGATCGGCCAGGAGCGCCCTTCTCCGGCGATCGAAGCGCTCTCCCGAGGAGAGCCCGTCCTCGAAGGGGTCCAGAAATTCGACGCCGGGGAGGGCCCTGATGTCGTCGAGCAGGCCGCTTGCGATCACCGTCAGCGAATCCCCCCACGAGACCAGCCGCGGTCTGATCCGGGGGAGGATCTCTTCCAACACGATCTCTCTCGCCCCGGGGAGGTCCTCCGCCACGTGCGCCTCAAACCCGTTTCCCTCCAGGTTCTCCTTCACAGGGGCCAGCCGTTTCAACCAGTACCGCTCGTCAACCGGATCATCCACCTCCCCGTCCCTTCCCGGAAGAACATCACCGCCACCAGGCACACACCTGTGCTGATAATACACTCGTCTCAATGATTGTCAAGGAATTTCGAGGGCCTAGAAGACGAGAATCGTCCGGCGGCGTCCCGCCCCTCGGCCCGCACATCCGAGCGCCCGTTCGGGCGGATCATCATCAACGGCGCGTATCATCTCATTGTAAAATCTGCATTTGACATAGGATTGACATGGTGATATTCCTTTTTTCTCTTCTGGGATGCGCAAGCCTCGAGGGGGATACATCTCTTCCGGCTAGCGAGAATCAGGCCGTAATCGACCGTCCGAGCGGGGTAGTTGCTGACGCCATGAACATGAAGGCACACAGAGAAAAGGATACGACCGATTCTCCATCAAAATCCAGGGTCTGTATCGTCGGCCCCAATACGCTGCAGAATGAGCTCCTGGCGCGGTTTCTTGAAAAGGAGACCGGGCTCCTGTTCACGTTCAGTTCCGAGTTGGATGGAAAGGCGGTCACCGACGGGTCTTCTTCCGCATGTCTGATCCTCATCGACTGCCGGGGCACCGGGCTCAACAATCTCTGGGCCATGATCGAAAACGGCAGGACCCTCGATCGCGCACAATGTCGCGTCGCCCTCTTCAACCTCGATACGAACACGGGAAACGAAAAGGAGATCATGGACCGGGGCGTCCACGGCATCTTTTATGCGGGCGACCCCCTGGAGATGCTTCCCCGGGGTGTCAAGGCCATGCTTGACGGAGAGATGTGGTACTCCAGGAAGGCGCTTTCCAAACGGATCATGGACCCCGCCAAGGGGAACGCGGCATCGTTCGCAACCGCCGATATCCTGACCTCCAGGGAGAAGGAGATCCTCGTCGAGATAGCCTCCGGGGCCAGCAACGAGGACATAGCACGTGTCCTTTCGATAAGCCCCCATACGGTCAGGACGCACATTTACAACATCTATAAAAAGATCAACACGGCGAACCGCCTGCAGGCCATGCTGTGGGTGGCAAAATATCTCTAGATATCGCCGTGCCCTGCTGCCGCACACAGGACACGAAAATGGGAAAAAGGTACGAGGGGTGTATTCCGCATAGCATATCTTTCGTATGCCTCGGCACTAAAAAGATGAGATCGGATTCATACCCTTTTCGTATTGAACTCCACCTTTGAAGTTGTTACAGTTGCCCTGAACCCGCACGCACGAGATGCCGCCGTGCGGGGCAACTGCCGACTGAGTCACCTGATCTTTAGCTGAAGGATGGAACGATGCCTGCATTCGGAAAAAGAAAACTGGAGCGGTTTTCCCTGAAGCTGCCCGCCCGTATCTCTGTGGACAGCAAGGAGAAAGAGGCGGCCTGTCTTGACGCGGTCACCAGCGATATCTCCGCCGGCGGCGCCTTTTTCCATACCGATACGCCGCTGCCCGTGGGGACCCGCATGGACGTGGACCTGATCCTCCCCCTTGATGAGCTGAAAAAGATCGAGGGGAAGAGGGCGAAGATCACGGTCAAGGGGGCGGTGATCCGGACGGGAGAGCAGGGCATGGCGATCTGCTTCGACAAGAAGTACCGGATCTCGCCGATGGCGGAGTAGCGCGACGGAGCGGCATCGTACCCGGGAAATACGGAGAGAGGATGAGACGGGTACGAAAAAAGTATGAGGGCTTCCGCTCTCTACTACTTTTTGCGTAGAGAGATTTTTCTTAAAAATACGTACAGATTACGCCCCCTTTCGTATTGACTTGGTGAGGGGGTACTATTACACTCCGCGATACGATGAGGAGTGAATTTCACAACAGTACGACGCGAGGTTTATCATGAAGACATTAAAACGATTGGCGTGTGCGGTGGTGGTGGCCGGGATGATGACCTTCCTGTGGGCCCCGTCGGCAATGGCGACCCTCCTTACGGAGACCGAAAACTTCTCCGGTGTCGGTACTCCCAGCCTGATCTTTGACCAGTTCGACAGCTCCCTGGGGACGCTGAATTCGATCGAAGTTTCCTTCAGCCTGACCTCCACCGGCGGCTGGATCGTTTGGGACAACGATCAGGCGTCCATCGTGACAGGTAATGGCAAGATCGGGGCGAGTGGAGGCGTGAACTCTTCGGTATCCATGATCGATGCCGGGTTCAGCCCGATATTTTCGGGAATATACGAGGCCGTCACGACCGTCACGGGATTCACCCTCCAGGCGGACGACGGTGATGTCGAGGTGGGTGGGACGCCAAACGTCAGTCTCGTGGGACTCGATGCGTACACGCTGGCGGGGGGGACCCCCAATGTTTCCGAGTCCGGATTCGTCAATTCGGTCGTCTGGGGCCAGTACACGGGGACGGGGACCTTTACCGTCACTCCGAATGTGACTACTGTTGCCAGCACAACCGCCTCCCCGGCACCACAATTTAGTTCGGACCCGCCGGCCCTCTCAGGGTCCTTTACGGTCACCTACGACTACACCCCCACGGGAGGAGAGCCGGTACCCGAACCGGGGACGATGCTCCTCCTGGGAGTCGGTCTGATCGGCCTGGCTGGACTGAGCAGGAGACGATCAGCGCATAAATAGCAGGAAGCGGTGAAGGGCATGAAGAGCTTTCTCAAGGCAATCTTTTTATTCACCGTGGCCATCCTTCTGGCATATGGAAATGCCTGGGCTCTCCCCTTTTCTTCCACCGGTATCGTCTATCCCAGCCACGGAGATTCGTGGGATCCGGAGTCGCTGACGGGCATTGCCCGTTTCGATCTGATCATTGATGATCCCGATGTATATATCAATTACGTTACGCTGGAATTTGAAAACGATATCTTCGACTTTACCGGGTGGGGCGCCTCCGATATAACGGTCGTCAACCCCGGTGACTGGACCACGTCGGTCATTTCCAACGCGAGCGGCTATCGATTCTCCGTGAGTCAGGCCGGCACCCCCGCTACCTCACAGGTTGTTATCGACATTGCCTATACCCTGCTCGATGCCGCGATGTACAGCAGCGCAACGGGAGACGGCTGGGCCTGGGATGAAGG
>JAFGSH010000144.1 GCA_016934695.1 Deltaproteobacteria bacterium | reverse complement strand
TGGTAAAGGTTTCAATGGAAAATCAAAAGATAAGAATTCGTCTCAAGGCTTACGATTATAAGCTCCTTGACAGGTCGGCACAGGATATCGTGGAGGCTGCGAAGAGGACTGGCGCGCGCGTTGCAGGACCGATTCCCCTTCCGACGGTAATCAATAAGTACTGTGTGAACAGATCCCCCAATGTTGATAAGAAATCCAGAGAGCAGTTTGAGATACGGACACACAAAAGACTTATCGATATCGTTGAGCCGACGCAGTCTACTGTCGATACATTGATGAAACTGGATCTCTCCGCCGGTGTTGATGTAGAGATAAAGTTATAGCCTTGACGGGGAGTGAGGAGATGATCGTGTGGGTTTCATCTCCTCGTTTTTTGTCAAAAAGATGCTTGGAAAGTCGTAGATGTCATGAAAAAGGGACTGATAGGCAAGAAATTGGGTATGACCCATATATTCTGGGATGACGGTTCCGTGATCCCCGTTACCGCCATCGAGGCGGGACCCTGCGTGGTCCTACAAAAAAAGACCGGGGATACCGATGGGTATGATGCCGTGCAGCTCGGATTTGATCGGGTAAAGGAAAAGGCCGTCACGAAGCCCCTCAGGGGGCACTTTAAAAAGGCCGATAAGGGCTGTTTCAGGATCCTGAGAGAATTCAGGCTGGAATCTCCGGATGAGTACGAGGTGGGATCGGAGCTCAAGGCCGATATCTTTCAGGTAGGCGACTATGTCGATGTGGTAGGGACGACCAAAGGCCGGGGGTTTGCGGGTGTGGTCAAAAGGCACGGATTCAAAGGCGGCAGGGCCACCCATGGATCGATGTTTCACCGGGCACCCGGTTCTATCGGCTCCAGCGCGTGGCCTTCCAGGGTTTTCAAGGGAAAGAAACTCCCGGGACATATGGGTAATCGCAGACAGACCGTTCAAAATCTGATGGTGGTGGGTGTACGGCCGGAACGGAACCTTATCCTGGTAAAGGGTTCGGTTCCCAGCAGCACAAACGGTATCGTCTTGATCAAGGATTCTATTAAATAAGGTAGATGGTAACAATGCCGGTTCTGGATGTATACGATATAGAAAAAACCAAGATAGGGCAGGTGGAGCTGAACGATCTCGTCTTCGGCGCCGAGGTGAATGAACAGATCCTGCATGAAGTGGTGAAGATGCAACTTGCCTGCAGACGGCAGGGGACCGCTTCCACCAAGACCAGGAGCGATGTCAGCGGCGGAGGAAGAAAGCCGTGGCGCCAGAAGGGAACCGGAAGGGCGAGGGCCGGTACGTCGCGGTCCCCCCTCTGGAAGGGCGGTGGAACCGTCTTCGGTCCCCACCCCCGGGACTATTCCTACAAGGTGCCCAGAAAGGTGAAGAGAGCGGCGTTGAAGTCCGCCCTGAGTATGAAGGTGAAGGAGGACAAGGTGATTGTCCTCAGGGACTTCCCCATGGATGAGATCAAGACGAAGCGGTTTCAGGAGGTCCTGGATCGGTTTGAACTCGGCACGGTCCTTTTTGTGCTGGATGAGAAGAACACCGTATTGGAAAAATCCTCTCGGAATATCAAGGCGGTAAAGATGATGCGACCGGAGGGCATCAACGTGTACGATCTCTTAAGGTACGATAGTCTGGTTCTTCTGGAGCCCTCTGTGAAAAAGATAGAAGGGGCGTTGCTGTCATAATGAATATATATTCCGTTATCAAGAAACCAGTCGTGACCGAGAAGAGCACGATCGCCAGAGAGGAAGAGAACAAATATCTCTTCGAGGTGGATCGAGGGGCCACGAAGATAGATATCCGTAACGCCGTAGAGAAGATCTTCAAGGTCAGCGTGGTGGATGTCCATACCATCAACGTATCCGGAAAAAAGAAGAGAGTGGGTAGAGTTATCGGCAGGAGACGGAACTGGAAGAAGGCTGTGATCACCCTCGCTCCCGGCAGTTCTATCGAGGTTCACGAGGGAGTCTAGGGAAAAGGGGTTGTAGAAAAAGATGGCACTCAAGACATACAAGCCGACATCTCCGGGGAGAAGGGCCCAGACGGTGTCCACCTTTGAAGAAATAACGAAGGCGAAACCTGAAAAGGCCCTGGTAAGATCGCTGAAAAGGACCGGCGGGAGAAATAACCGGGGGCGGATGACGAGCAGGCATATCGGGGGGGGACATAAGCGGAAGTTTCGGGTTATCGATTTCAGGCGCGATAAGCTGGATATCCCCGCCAGAGTGGCGGCCATCGAGTATGATCCGAATCGCTCGTCGCGTATAGCCCTGCTCCATTACGCAGACGGAGAGAAGAGATACATCCTCGCCCCGCTGGGTCTCGAGGTGGACGATACGATAATCAGCGGGGAGCGGGCCGATATCAAGACGGGGAACGCGATCCCGCTGAAAAATATCCCCCTGGGCTCTCTCATCCACAACCTTGAACTCAAGATGGGCAAGGGTGGACAGATGATCAGGAGTGCAGGGTCCTACGGCCAGCTGATGGCCAAAGAGGGGGCGTATGCTCAGATCCGCCTGCCTTCGGGAGAGGTCCGGAAGGTCCTCATGGAATGCAGGGCGACGATCGGGCAACTCGGCAACATCGATCACGAGAATATCAGCATCGGAAAGGCGGGCCGATCGCGGTGGCTGGGGAAGCGGCCCAAGGTGCGTGGGGTGGTTATGAACCCCGTCGACCATCCGATGGGTGGCGGAGAAGGCAAGTCGTCCGGCGGGAGACACCCCTGCACGCCGTGGGGGATCCCCACCAAGGGATATAAGACGAGAAAGAACAAGAATTCCGATAAGTACATTGTAAAGAAAAGAGGGTAAAGAGTGGCGCGTTCAATAAAAAAAGGCCCTTACATCAATGAGAAACTTCTGAAAAAAGTCCGGGCGGCGGAGGCTGCGGGGGGCAGGGCGGTGATCAAGACATGGTCCCGCCGTTCCATGGTTGTTCCCGAGCTCGTGGGACATACGTTCGCGGTACATAACGGGAAGAAGTTTATCCCTGTGTATGTGACCGAAGATATGGTCGGGCACAAGCTGGGTGAATTTGCGCCGACGAGGACCTTTTACAGTCATGCGGGCGACCGAAAGACAAAGCTGAAAAAGAGATAGCCGCGGGGTTGTGTGAGAGATGGAAGCAAAGGCAGTTGCAAAATATGTTCGGATATCACCACAGAAGGCACGGCTGGTGGTCGACCTGATCCGAGGGGAAAAGGCCGGGGAGGCGGACACGAAGCTCAGCTTTACCGACAAGAAGGCCGCGCGCATCGTCCGTAAGGTGCTCCGATCGGCTATGGCGAACGCGGCCCAGAATCCCAATATAGATGAGAATATCCTTTACGTACGGGAGATCTTTGTGGACCAGGGACCGGCCCTGAAGAGGTGGAGAGCGCGCGCCCAGGGGAGAGCGGCATCCATACGCAAGAGAACAAGCCATATAACAGTTATACTTGATGAAGGGTAATCTGCGGAGGTGAGAGCTTGGGACAAAAGGTAAATCCCATCGGGTTCAGACTGGGCATTAATAAGACCTGGAACTCGCGATGGTTCGCTGAGCGGAACTACAGTAAGCTGCTCCATGAGGATATACGGGTCAGGAAACAGATAAAGGACAAGTTTTTCCATGCCGGTATATCCAAGATAGAGATCGAGCGGGCCTCCGATAAGGCGAAAGTCAACATATATACGGCACGGCCGGGGATCATCATCGGGAGAAAGGGAACCGAGATAGAGAAGATAAAAAAAGATCTCGAAAAGGTCATGACCGGCGAGGTCATCATTAATATACTGGAGGTACGCAAACCCGAGACGGACGCCCAGCTCGTGGCCGAGAATATCGCCCTGCAGCTGGTCCGCAGGGTCAGCTTCAGGCGGGCGATGAAGAGAGGCGTGACGACGGCCCTCAAGTTCGGTGTCCAGGGCATCAGGGTGGCATGCGCGGGAAGGTTGGGCGGAGCGGAAATGGCCAGGAGGGAATGGTACCGTGAGGGCAGAGTTCCCCTCCACACGCTGCGCGCGGATATCGATTACGGGTTTGCAGAGGCCCGGACGACTTACGGAATCATAGGTGTCAAGGTCTTGATATTTAATGGCGAGGTGCTGCCGGACAGGAAAGATACCCGGGACTCGCAGGGATAGGGTTATTATGTTAGCACCGAAGAGGGTAAAATACAGGAAGATCCAGAAGGGTCGTATCAAGGGTGCGGCCCATAAGGGGCTTACGGTGGATTTCGGTGAATACGGGCTCCAGGCGACGGAGAACGGCCGGATCACGGCACGGCAGATCGAATCGGCCCGTATCGCGATCACCCGTCATGTGAAACGCGGCGGCAAGATATGGATACGCATCTTTCCCCATAAATCGATCACCAAGAAACCCGCGGAGACCCGCATGGGAAAGGGAAAGGGTTCGCCCGAAGAGTGGGTTGCCGTCGTCAAGAAGGGTACGATTCTCTATGAGATGGAGGGCGTTCCGGAGCATGTTGCCCGCGAGGCTCTGAGGCTGGCATCGCACAAACTGCCGGTGGCGACGAAGGTTCTGTCCAGGGAGGTATTTGATGAAGGTTAAGGAGATCAGAGACCTGAGCGTGGATGAACTGAGGGAGAAGGAGAAAGGCCTCGCCGAGGAACTCTTCAGGCTTCGTATCAGGTTTGCGACCGGGCAGCTGGAGTCTTCATCTGTGATACAGAATGTGAAGAGGGACGTGGCCCGCGTAAAGACCGTTCTCAGAGAAAGAGGAGAGCTGAAGTAATATGGATACCAGGGGTAAGAAGAGAACGATACAGGGAGTGGTGGTCAGCGACAAGATGGACAAGACGGTGGTTGTCCTGACGGAGAGGCTGGTCAAGCATCCCAAGTTTCACAAATATATAAAGAGACATGTCAAATACAAGGCCCATGATACGGACAACCGGTGCGGTCTGGGAGATACGGTGATGATTGTCGAATCGCGCCCCTTCAGCCGGGAAAAGCGATGGAGGGTGTGCGAGATATTGGAGAAGGCGAAATAACGGGGTTTTGTTATGATACAGATGCAAACCTTCTTAAAGGTAGCTGATAATTCCGGGGCCAAAAAGGTCTGCTGTATAAAAGTCCTCGGTGGTTCCCGCAGGAGATACGCCCGTGTGGGGGATGTGATCATCGTGTCCGTCAAGGAGGCGATCCCCAATTCGAAGGTCAAGAAGGGGGATGTCCTGAAGGCGGTTGTCGTGAGAACACGGAGAGAGATCGGCCGGAGCGACGGTTCGTACCTCAAGTTTGACGAGAATTCCGCCGTTCTGATCAATGACCAGCTCGAGCCGCTCGGCACGCGCATATTCGGGCCTGTCGCCCGGGAGCTGCGGGCGAAGCAGTTTATGAAGATCGTATCGCTCGCCCCGGAGGT
>JAFGSH010000143.1 GCA_016934695.1 Deltaproteobacteria bacterium | reverse complement strand
GCCATCAAGAACAAGGTCTGGGAGCGGGGCGGCAGGATGCACGGCTGCATGCCGGGGTGTGTCGTCCAGTGCTCGATCATCTACAACGGACCTGACGGGGAGCGTCTCTGCTCCGCCCTCGAATACGAGGCGATCGGCCTCCTGGGCACCAACCTCGACATTATCGACCTCGACGCCATCGCCCGGATGAAATTCCTGTGCGACGACATCGGTCTCGATCTGATCGAGATGGGCGGCTCCCTGATCGTCGCCGTATCCGGCGGCAGGCTGAAGATGGGGGACGCCGCAGGGGCGATCAGGCTCCTCGAGGAGATCGGGGAAGGGACGGAGTTCGGCGCGATCCTCGGAAACGGCGCCGTGGTCACGGGGAAGGCCCTGGGCGTGAAACGGGTGCCGGCCTTCAAGGGCCAGGCCATTCCCGCCCACGACGGCCGGGCCTCCAAGGGGATCGGCGTGACCTACGCCACGAGCCCTATGGGGGCCGACCACAACGCCGGCCTCACCTACAAGATTCCGGGGCAGAAGACGGGACAGGTCGAAAACTCTCTCGCCTTCCAGATCAGGGCAGCAGCCTGCGACACCATCGGCTACTGCCTCAATTCCGTCCCCGGAGGCCAGACCTCGCTCTACGGATTCTTTGCGGACCTCCTCAACGCCCGCTACGGCATGAGCCTGGCCGCGGATAACCTGGTGGAGATCGGCAAACAGACCCTGAAGGATGAAAACGTTTTCAATAAC
Source organism: Deltaproteobacteria bacterium (assembly GCA_016934695.1). Next base: position 2,036 of record JAFGSH010000143.1, on the reverse strand, counting down.
CAGGCGGAATTCAGCACAATATGGGAGCCCTACCCGGCCTTCTACCGGACGGAGCCCCTCCCGCCGACCAACCGGGTCTTCGATGTCGAGGATAGCGAGATCAAGGATATCTGGAACCGGATCGACGCCTACAAGGAAAAGGAGAAGGCCTGGGAGGTCCGGATCCCGCATCTGCCCTCCATGCTGATCGGGGCGGGTGTCCTGGCAAAGATCGGCGGCCAGGCAAAGGGGCTGAAGATCACGAAGGCCCTCTTCCTCTGTGATCCCGTCATGAAGCAGATCGGACGCGCCGACGAGATCATCGGCAGCCTCGCCGCCAACGGCATCAAGACGGTGCTCTTCACCGATATCGAACCCGATCCCCCCATCTGGGAGATCGACAACCTGGGCGAGCTTTACGCGAAGGAGGGGTGCGACGGGATCATCGCCATGGGAGGCGGAAGTTCCATGGATGCGGCCAAGGCCCTCTCCGTGCGGGTGACCCATCCCGGCCACATGTCGGAATACGAAAGCCTCGCCGGCGGGACGGGGAAGATAAAGGATATCCTCCCCCCGGTCATCTGTATCCCGACCACATCGGGGACGGGGAGCGAGGCGAACACCTACGCGGTGCTCACCGATACGGAGAGGGGGATCAAGTTCATCATGATGAGCGAGATCATGGTCCCGAAGGTGGCGATCATCGACCCTGAAGTGACAAAGACGATGCCGAAGGGTCTCACCGCCGAGACGGGGATCGACGCCCTCGCCCATTGCATCGAGGGATACGTGGGAACCCTGATGCCCTACCATCCCTACTATTCGACGCTGGCCTATTACGGGATCAAGCTGATCGGGAGGAGCCTCCCCCGGGCCTGCCATACCCCCGGCGATCTGGAGGCGCGGACGGATATGGCCATGGCGGCCGTCTACGGCGGCGCCGCCTTTACCAAGGGGCTGGGTGTCGGACACAACCTCGGTCACGTCATCGGCGCCCGGTATCATATCTCCCACGGGAAATCGATCGCCCCGGGCCTGCTCTGCTTTGCCCGGGTGAACGAAAAGGCCTGCAGGGAGGATTTCGAGGACCTTGCCTGGACGCTGAACCATTCGAAAAACCTGGAAGAGGGGCTGCGCAAACTGTACGAAGAGATCGGCATACCCCCCCGCTTCAGGGATCTGGGGGTGCCGGAGGAAGACCTGCCGAGGCTCGCCTTCGAGGCGTCAAAGGATGTGGTCAATATTGTCGGCAACCCCGTCCCCCTCGAGGAGCGCCACTTCCTGGCACTGCTGAAGGAATTCTATTAGAAGGCACGGGGGGCCTTTTCCAAGCGCACCGGCGGAGGTCCCGACGCGCCCCTTCGGGCGTTTCAGACCGGCGTCGCGGGCTGCGCGCCGGATAGCCTCCGGATCGCCGCGGCATCCGCCAGGACAACAGATGTCTCTACCTGCCTGTCCGGTATATGCCAGTACCGCTTCAAAAGCAGGTCCTTCTCCCGCTTCGTGACGAGTGTGTACCCGTTTTTCCGGTAGAAGGAAACAGCCCATGCCGCATCGGCCCACGTCCCGATCAGGATGGGCCGTTCCGTCATTCCTTCAAGGTGACGCAGGAGGGCGGTCCCCATCCCCTGCCCCTGAATCTCCGTGCGGACATAGGCATGCCGGATCAGGGTCACATCCCCCCTGTCCTGAATCCCCATGACGGCGGCAAGCCCGCCACCTTGCTCGGCGCCCCAGAAGATCACGCCGTCGTTGATCTCATTCGACAGCTCGTCCGCACTCATGTACGGCTCGTGCCACCGGTCGGGGGGAATAACGCCGCGGTACGCCCGTGCGGCATCGTTGATGATCTCATGGATCGCCTCGAAATCGGATTCGACACAGTGTCTGATCATGCAGGTCTCTTTTTTTTCCGATTACGGTCCGGCATGGATGTTATGGCTGCAACAGCTTGAAGCCCAGATCGGGGGCAAGGATGCGTCTGCCGGGGGTATCGGTCAGTTCAAACAGGATGATCTCCATGATCTGCCACACCTTCACGCCGGCGCGGATACATC
>JAFGSH010000142.1 GCA_016934695.1 Deltaproteobacteria bacterium | reverse complement strand
CATCTTCGGCTACTATCGCCCAGAAGTAGTTCGGGGTACCCTCAAAAGATTGCCAATAATCACGACATGAGGCGATGGTGTGTCTCTTGTGGCGCTGCCTGCTGAACCGCATCAACAGAGGATCGTTGAGCCAGTCGACATAGCACCTGGTCAGGTGCCTCTTGCCAAAAGGGGTGATAAGGAGTCGTTCGGTCCGTATGTCCGCCGATCGTGCCATGAGATTACCTCTCCTCTTTGAGCAGCTCCCTGTTTTCCCATACCTTCCAGAAGGCCCTCATCACATCATCCATGTCCTCTCTGGTCATCTGGGGCTGCATCAACTCGTGGGTAAATAGCTCTGTCGTATGCAGACGCTCCGCCACGGGACAGATTCCCTCGGAGTAATCGATCTCACCCTCGTACCAGGGGGCTGTAAACGGAAATCCCCTCGATCCGTAGGCAATCTTCTGCTGGAATAAGGGTCTTAAATAGAGGGGCTTAACATAGCCGCATCCGATCTTAACGCCCTCGCCTTCCCTCGATCGGAACGGCGGCAGCTCTGCTTTAACGGCTTCAATAAACGTGTTTCTCGATACCCCAGCAATCTCCTCTCTGAACTTGCATGCATGGACATAATAGGAGTGCGTACAGCCGTGGCGAGTCTCGGGAGGAACAATTGCCGGAATGCGTCCTAGCTGTTCGGACAGATAGGTACACCGATCCTGCCTCTCCTTGAGGAGCCCGTCTAATTTTCGTAATTGGCAACGGGCAATAGCCGCCTCCAGCTCGGTCATCCGGAAATTAAAGCCCACCATATTGACAAGATCGGCTACGCCCTTCTCTTCCACAACCGACTCGGCATGGTTACGAATAAGACGAATCTTTTCAGCCAGTTCATCGTTATCCGTCACGACAATACCGCCTTCGCCGCAATGGATGTGTTTGTGGTAATTCAGAGAGTAGACACCGATATCACCCAGAGTACCCGCACACTTTCCCTTGTATAACGCCCCCGGGGCTTGCGCCGTGTCCTCTATGACAAGAAGACCGTGTTTCTCGGCGATGGCATTCACGGCTTCCGCATCATACGGCTGGCCGAAGATATCCACCGCGATAATTGCACGGGTCCTTGGCGTAATCTTCTCCTCGATCAATCCCGGGTCGAGGCAGAAACAGTCCTCCTCAATATCCGAAAAGACCGGAATCGCGTTGAATATGAGCGGGGCCATGGCAGTCGCGGACATGGTATACGGGGTGACGATGATCTCCTCTCCCGGTTCCACGCCGGTTGCACCCACAGCGCAGTACAGCCCCGATGTGCACGAATTGACGGCTACGGCATTTCCGACGCCGAAATATTCCGCCCATTCCTTTTCAAGGGCCTGGACCTCGGGTCCGCCGTAGAAATCCTCGTGCCAGCTGCCGAGAAACCGGGAGAGAATCCCCGAATCCAGCACCCTCCCGACGGCGGCCTTCTCTTCCGGGCCAATCGTATTGTAAGCCGGGAAGGGCTCGCTCCTGACGGATCGCCCCCCATAGACAGCCAGTTTCATAATAATCCTTTCGTTCTGCACACTTCGTACAGTATTTCCGCCGTTTCCCAGTCTTCCACCGTGTCGATGTCCTGGACAAGATACCGCGGGAGAATGACGGGCAGGGCGTCAGCCGTGTACACCCGTTTCGTTTCGAGAAATTTGCGGCTGTCCATCCAGTAGAATTGGCCGGCATCGTGATATGCCTCCGGCAGGTCGTTTGATCGTCTCATCTCAAATTCCGGCCAGAACATGGCCAGGTGGCCGTCTTCCGTAATCTTGAGGGCCCGTAAAATCGGGAAAGGGAACGTGGTCACGGAAAAGACGGACGATACCTCCTCCTCCGTTATCAGTTTCAGTCCTTGCCGTATGTACCCGGCCCTTACAAATGGGGCGGTGGCATAGATGCAGCAGATATAATCCGGGGACGCCCCGTCCTGAATCAGCCAATCGAGTGCGTGCAGCAGCACCGCGGCCGTAGAAGTGAAATCGTCCGCCAGTTCCGGCGGTCTCATAAACGGAACCTCTGCGCCGTAGGTTTCCGCGACCTGTGCGACCTTCTCCGAATCCGTTGAAACGATGATCTTATCGAACACTCCCGATGCCTCTGCCGCCTCGATGGAATAGGCAATGGCCGGCTTCCCCGCGAAAGACTTGATATTCTTCCCCGGAATTCTCTTGCTCCCGCCCCGTGCGGGTATGATGGCTACGTTCATGAGATCCCCTCTAGCTGTTGATCACCTTTCGGAAACTCTTTCGGTTCAGCAATTCTTTGACAAGTCTGAATATGTTCCCGGGAGCGTTTTTGTGCAGTTGTGCCTCCGGCCGCAAGGCATCCCGATTGCCGGCCTGTATGGTCGCAACCCACGATGCAACCGACGGGATGATCTCCTCATGCGAATCGACAAAAATCACGCCACTCCTCTTCTGGAGCATCCGGAGCTGCGCCTGCCGAAGCCCGGGCTGGAGACTGATCACGGGCCTGCCAAGCAGCCAGGCTTCATACAGGAGAAGAGAGGCCATGCCGGCAACGGCATCGGCTACAAACAGGCCTCCTCTGCCGGTATCAAGGTGAAGCAGCGTGCCGGTCAATGATCCGCGGCATTGCTCCCACAGCGCCGCGAGCCTGTTTCTGTCTTCCCTCGGATGCGGGAGAATCCCCATCTCGATTGCATCCGCGTGAGGCTGCAGCGCTTCACAGAACAGCGGCAGCACCGTCTTCTCGGTGTATCCCCGGAACTGGGGCGACGCCGGCGAGGCCCCCTGGTCGTCCTCCGCCGGTTCCGACACAAAAACGACCAGGGACCTTGCCGGATCGATCCCAAGGCGCTTACGCTCGGTTTCCCCGTCCCGCCCTTCCCGGGAGCGGTATTCCGCACACAGGGAGGCCAGGGCGGGCTGTCCGGTTATCTTTACGATCGACCTGTCAATGCCATCCATTACAGCCTCTTCGCAGGCAAGAGCGTCGGGCACGGTATAGACATCCGGCGTGAACGCAGCCATCCCGTCCTTTTCCATTCGTCTTCGGTAGCCCGTCCAGTTGTCGAGGACGTGAACAACCGGGATATCGAGCTCGCGGGCCCTTCTGGCCAGGGTAAGGGGCAGGGTATCCTTCACGCTGGAGGTGAATACCAGGACACCGATATCGTTTCGCTTGAATGCACTTTCCACTGCCGTCGCGTCGGGTTGATCACCCGGGGAAACCTTTTTCCACCGGCCCGGCGCTTCGCTGACAATGTGACCGTGTTCCAGCATGACGAAAGGAAGCAATTCCTTTTCACACAAGGCCATAACGGGCAGAAGCGCCCGTGCTCCACCGACATCACCGGATGCGAAGAGGACGTTCATCGATCCGAGCTCCTCTGCCTCTGTCTTACACACTCGATAACACCGAGGGTGTTTCTCGCCGACCGGAGATCGCTTTGCGGTCTGTCACCGTGCTCGTGTGCCCGGATTAAATCGTCTAAAGCCGCTCCAAGAGAGCCGCCTATGCCGCCGTCCCCCAGATAGTTGTCGGCGCTCTCCCGGAGCCTGTAAAACCCGGGGAACAGGTCGTTCTCGACCGTATCCTCCGTCACCGTCGTCATCCCCCCGTGCAGGATGGATGCCCGGCCGTTCTCGAAGACGAGGGAAATATCGCCGCAATGGTATGGGAGATCGATCCCGGAAACGATCACCCCCAGGCCGTTTGCAAGGGTCAAAGCGAAACTCGGGTTTTCCGGATTCCCAAAGGATGACACCCACTCAAGCTCCCACCCCGTGCCATCCCCCACGATGGAGAAGAGGAGGTCTATCAGGTGCGAACCGTTCAACTCCAACCCTCTGGAATAGTTGATGGTGATGAGACGGCACTCCCCCAGACTTTCTTCGGAGTATATGGCCCTCAGCCTGCGGTAGTTTTCCGCGTAGCGTCGCCAATAATTCACCAGCACCGTACTCGAACCACCCTGTCCGGACAGTTTCATGATCATCCGGTCCAGCTCCCCCAGGGAGTGAGCCGGGGGTTTTTCCAGCCAGATCATGGCTATATTCCGATCGAGGCAGCACATCACCTGTTCGAAGTGAAGCTCCGTCGGTGAACAGATGCTCACGATGTCCGGTTCCAGGTGCTCCAACAGTTCCTCGAGTGAAGCACATGCCGGAACGCCGAATGCTTCCTCGAACGCGCTCCTGTGTCTGTCATCCGGGGAGCATCCCCCCACGAGTATTGTCTTGTCGTTATTGATATATGAGGCGGCGTGCGTCAGGGGATCACGACCGGTGTTGCCTGTACGATCGAAAAGCCAGGCGATATTCCCCAGACCTGCCAACGCCGCTCGGTACGATTTGTTCATCTTCCCCAACTTTCAGGCCCAGGCCGATCCACAGTCCTGTACGCACGTGGCGTATGCCGGTCCCTGAACCCGTATCGTTCCCTCGGGTCAATTGTCATATCTTCCCGTCCCGTGGTTAGACGTGTGAAACATAATAACGGCCCCGGCATATAGTGCTGCCGGAGTGATAATACCTGTAAACTATCCCCTCTACCGCCTCGATGACAGCGTCAACATCCCGGCTGCTCATACCCGGGAAGATGGGCAGGGAAATAATCCGTTCGTAGGCCTCTTCAGCCACGGGGCACAGTCCCGGAGCCGTCTTGAATCTCTCCCGGTAGAAGGGGTGGAGATGAACAGGCATGTAATGAACGTTGGCGCCTATGCCCGCCGAATGTAAGGCGGTAAATATCTCATCCCTTCCTGCCTGCAATTCCCCGGGATCACATCTGACCACATAGAGGTGATAGGCGTGCAAGACATCGTTTCTGACGCGTAACGGCTCTACAGCGGGGGTATGCGCAAAGGCGGTGTCATATCGTTCGGCGATCTCTCTTCGTCTCTTCAACCATCCTGAAGACTTGCGCAACTGGCTCAGTCCCAACGCACACTGAAGGTCGGTCAGGCGATAGTTATATCCCAGGTCCACCATCTCATAGAACCAGGATCCCTGTTCCTCTCGCTGGTGATGGTCGGTGGTAATGCCATGATTGCGAAAGGCGCGCATCCGGTCCGCGAACGGTGAGCTCTCCGTTGTAACCATGCCGCCTTCGCCTGTAGTGATGTGTTTTACAGGGTGAAAACTGAAGACAGTGAGATCGGCGAGTGAACCGACCGGACGGCCGTTGTATGCGGCTCCCAGGGCATGGCAGGCATCAGCCACGAGGGCGATCCCGTTCCGCTTGGCGATTGATCTCAGGGCGTCGTAATCGCAGGGTTGCCCCGCATAGTCCACCGCAATGACAGCCTTTGTACGGGGAGTGATCTTTGCCTCAACCTGCGACGGATCTATGAGCAGCGTGCCCGGATCGACATCGACGAATACCGGCGTCGCCCCCTGGAATACTACACAATTGGCCGTGGCGGCAAAGGTCATGGGGGGAACAATGACCTCGTCTCCCGGACCGATCTTCAGGGCATACATGGCGGCATGCAGTGCCGCTGTGCCGCTGGACACCGCAACCGCTTCCCGCGAACCGATAAAATCGGCAAATACCCCTTCAAATTCGCTTACCCGCGGCCCTGTCGTCAACCAGTCCGATCTCAATACCTCCACAACTGCGGCGATATCATCTTCATCAATACACTGGTGCCCGTAAGGGATCATGTGTTTTTCAGTCTGCATTGTCTGGAAGCCTCCGTTCCTGCCGTTTCGCCGCTATGTGCGTGCCTCGGAAGCCTTTCCCGGATTCGGAATGCGCTCTTCGGCGCCAATCATATCCAGGATGATGTTTTCACTGAGCCGGTGAACGGTAGAGGCGAAATGAGCAATCGCATCATCGCCGGCCGAAGATGAATCTCCCGTTATCTTTCTCAACGCATCGATATCAAGCCACTGATCATTGCTGTTGCTCGCATATACGAAGCCTTCAGGAACTTCCCGGCTGGTTTTATATCCCTGCCCCCCCCACCAGGCATGCTCAGGCATAATGACATACATCCCGTTGTATGCCACCGTGTTTCTCCCCTCCTCCGTGGTAATGAGAATCTCATGCAGTTTTTCACCGGGTCTGATTCCGATCGTTTCGATCTTACATTCCGGCGCGATCGCCTTCGCGAGATCCGTGATCTTCATACTGGGGATCCTGGGAATAAATATCTCTCCCCCCTGCATGTGACAGAGGGCGGCGACAACCAGATCGACCGCCTGATCCAGGGTAATCCAGAACCGCGTCATTTTTTCGTCGGTCAGGGTAATTCTTCCTGTCTTCTTCTGCTCTCTGAACACGGGGATGACACTTCCGCGGCTTCCGATAACGTTCCCATACCGTACGCAGCTGAACCGGGTGCCTCGAGGTCCCGAGTAGGAATTCCCCTGAACAAAGATTTTTTCGGCACACAGTTTGGTGGCCCCGTACAGATTGGCGGGGTTTGCCGCCTTATCGGTACTCAGAGCGACGACCTTTTTGACCCCCGTGTTGATCGCGGCATCGATGACATTCTCCGCACCGAGGATGTTTGTCTTTACCGCTTCAAGGGGATTGTATTCGCACGCGGGCACCTGCTTGAGCGCCGCGGCATGTACGACGATATCGGCTCCCTCCATTGCCCGTCTCAGCCGTTCCCCGTCGCGTACGTCACCTATGAAGTATCTTATCTTTTCCTCGCCGAATTCCTGGCGCATCTCGTGCTGTTTCAACTCGCCCCGGCTGTAAATCCGGATGACCTTGGGATGATACTTCTCCATCATGACCTTACAGAAATGCCTTCCGAAAGAACCGGTCCCTCCCGTCAAGAGGATGGATTGCTTTGCCCAGTTGATCGTTCCCGTATCCTCATTCCCGCTCTTGAGAAGCGCCCGTGCCTCTGAGATGGTCTTCTTTCTTATATGCAGCAGCTCCCTGATCTGCCTGAGCTGTTCAATGTTACGCTGGGAGTACCTCCGTTGTTTCCCGGGGGTCTTCTTTGTCTGTATGAGGTCACCGAATTCTCCCTCCCAGTAGCGAATAGTGGAAGCCGGAAGCTCCAGTTTTTCACTCACTTCCCGTATCCTGTATTCCGCTTTCGTATCCATATCGTTTACCGTCCTTTGCGATTCATTCATGTACACTCTTCTCTTCGGCTCTGAAGAGAGAAAACTTTAATTTAACTTTTAGATTAACTTTTATGATCAGCAACAAGCATGCCACCGATTCCAGTAAAAAAATTAGCCTTTAAGATCATTATGTTGTCTCGCATGAGCCCGCGAACGGGAATTCCCGGGGGGAAATCCTTTCCCGTCAGAGGCGCAGGGCAGGGGGCGAAATTTCCTGCAGGGCCGCCTCAAGGGAGCGAACCGTTCCGCTCATCGTCTCGTACGCCTTCAGAAACTCCCTAGCGAGCTTCGGAAAATTGCAGATCTCGGTCTCGGACATGCACAGCTCATGGATCTCTTTGAAGATGGGGAGCGGTCCTTCAAGATCCCTGATCTCCTCCTCGCCCCGTGACAGGCGATCGGCCATCCCCTGTATCAATCCGATGTTCGGTTTCTTCTTGGAAAATTCATCCAGGATCCTCCGGCAGGTCTTTATCCCCCTCCTGTATATCTCTCCATAGGACGAGCAGGCCTTCTGAAAATCGGCAATGATATCGTCATATTCTCCCCCACTCCCCCCGAACCGGGCACCGGAAGGACGATCATTGATCCCCAGCCACCGGTTCCACAGTGCCTGGCCGATCGTCGCCTTTGTGTGGGTAAAGGAAGTCAGCCACGGCAGGAACCGATCGGTCCTCCCTCCAATCAGTTCGTATCGCATGGTTCCGTCGTCCCGGAAGGATGACCGGTACAGGCCCGATTCGACGTCGCGGTCGGGTCCGGCGACATCCGGCTCCAGCGCCATCCGTACCCCGTGGAGGACCGCCTCGGGGGTGATCCCCTCCCTGCAGAGCGGATTGCAGCAGACGGTCGTATCGATGCAGGGGAAGCACGGATAGTCAGACTGGACAACCACGTGGCCGGCACCGTAGGGTCCCGTGATACCGGAAAAGGCCACGCTCATGAAGAGCCCCACCACCTTCGTGCCGACGGCTGATGCGATGTGCATCGGCCCCGTATCGTTGCTGACCAGGAGATCGATCCCCCTGAAGAAAGAGGGGAGTTCCTGAAGGGTCGTCCTGCCGACGAGATCCACGAAGGGGAAGGGGGCGATCCGGCCGAACGCCTCGGCCAGTTCCCGCTCCCCCGGAGAGCCGAAGAGGACGATCCGGGCATCGAATGCATCGATCAGGGCCTCCCCCAGTTTGACGAAGTGTTCCACCGGCCACCTCCTCGCGGCCAGGTTCGCCCCGGGCTGCAGGCCGATGATCCGTCTGTCCCTGTCGACCCCCAGTTCCTTCAGGCGGGAGATGCAGGCCAGGTCCTTCTGCGGATCGGTAGGGAGAAAATCGACAACCGGCCGGTGCCGGACACCGGCCATCCCCATATACAGGTCGACGAGGTTCAGGAGGTTGTCCTTACGGTTCCTCGCGACGGCGAAGAGGTACTTTCCCCAGTTCCCCGACACGACGATCTCGTTATTCGCCGAGAAGATCCTTCCCCTCTTCTCCGCGGCGTCGATCCGTTCCGACAGGTAACTGCTGCTCCAGTCATGGGTCAGGTTGACCAGGAGGTCATACCGCTCGCCCAGCTCGGGGATCCCCTGAAAGAAGCGGTCGAGGGCACCCGTATCTCCCGCCCTCTTCTCCCCCATGATCCCTCGAATCTCCTGCCAGGGAGCGGTTACCAGGCGGTCGATCCAGGGGTTCCCCTTCAGAAGGGTGCAGAAATTCTCGATCCCGAGATAGGTGATGGTTCCCCCGGGATTTTCTTCCTTCAGCAGTCTGACGGCGGGGAGGCTCTGGATCGCATCGCCGAGCCGGCTCAGATGGATGATCAGGATCGATTTACCGCTCATACGCCCCTCCTCCGATGTGGTTCTTGAAAGGAATCATTCATTCTTCCCTCCTCCAGGAGGCTGAGAATCTCCTGCGCCCGGTGCCGGTAGGTGTGTTCCCGCAGGACGCGCATCCGGGACCTCTCAGCGATCTCATTGCGCTCCTCTTCGTGGTCGAGGAAATACCCCGCGGCCTTCGTCATTCCCTCCCAGTCGGACAGGGCGATGACCTCCCGTGCCGGATCGAAGTGCAGGGGGAGCAGCGTGCGCATGTCGGTCAGTTGGAAGCACCCCATCCCCGCCAGTTCGAAGGTCCGGGGGTTGACGAAATCCCCCTTTCCCAGCTCCCGGGGGAGGGGTGATGAGTGGAGGTTGACGTTGATGCGGGAGCGGCGATAGATACGGCGCGCCTCATCCTCGGTGATCCGCCGGTCGCCCGTCACGACAAAAGGATTGGGATACCGGTCCCACTCCTCGCCGTAGATCTGCAGTCCGCCGGGGAACCGGCTCAGGAAGTGAACGCGGTTCGGATAGGGAGCCCCCACGAAGGAGACTGCAATCTCCGGTTCGGCCGTTTCGCCCGGAGTGTCCGCGTGGGGATCGAAGGCCATGGGGAGGTACCGGTATGCGCGGCACCCCGCCCGCTCCAGTTCCCGCCAGAAGGGCTCCCTCTGGATCGTGAAGAAATGGTCGAACCAGGGGGCGATCGTCTTCCAGTACCCGAAGATCCTGTAGTCCTCCGTAAACCAGTAGCACAGGACGATCCCCGCCTTTTTCAGCTCCTGCAGGATGGCGGTGTCGCCGAGCGGAGACTGGGCGATCCCGAGGATCGCATCGGGCCGGAAGGAGGTGATCTTCTCGAGGAGCATCACCTTTTTCCGCATGTGAAACCGGTAGGACCGTTCCTCGTCCTGAGCCGCCCACAGATCGCGGAACTCTCCCTCCAGTATGGAGAAATCGAGAAAGTCCGCCTCGACCCCCGTCTCCTGAAAACCCCTGTAGATCGAACCCCCGATCGGGACGGTACCCCCCAGGACTGCCCCCACTATCAGAATACGCATGATGCTGATCCCCTTTTTCTTCCCTGTTCAAACGTGTGAACCGGACGGATGCGCTTCCGGTATCTTCTTGATATGTGAATTCCTTACGGGAATCACATCTCTTTCCGGGTGTGTCTCTCCTCCCTATCCTCCCAGCGCCTCTTCGAGAAAGGCCGCCTGGGGAAGGGCCTCCATTGCGGAAAAGCCGGACCCTGCGATTCGATCCCGCAGGTCATCATCCCACACGTATCGGGTACATGCCTCAACGAGATCCTCATAGGGGGCAAACGCCACCCCTTCGCGGAACGGTTTCTCCAGATCCCCGTCGTCCCCCGCCTCGGAGACGACACATCTCCTGTTGGCGAGGAGGTAGGAGATACGAACGATCTCGAAGACCCTCGCCTCGTAATAGTGGACATTCAGAACAATCTTGGAACGGGAGATGTAGCGGTCGCGCTCTTCACCGTACCGGTCAAAGAGGGTCTCGACCGCAAGACCACGGGCGGTGAGTTCTTCCAGGACGGCAGCCCTCCGCCGATTGATCGAACCGTACAGGAGGACATCGATATCGCAGGGTGACACCGGTATCCGCGTCAGCTCCGGGACATAGCCGAT
>JAFGSH010000141.1 GCA_016934695.1 Deltaproteobacteria bacterium | reverse complement strand
GAGGTCATCGATCACCGGGTGACGACGGACACCAAGATCATCGCCCTTCAGATCGAGAGATACCTGCACGGGGGATGCGATCTTGAGGGGGCCTTCCGCCTGGCCCTGAACGATTTCGAGGGGTCCCACGCCATCGCCATGCACAGCACCCTGGAGCCGGGGAAGGTCTTTCTCGCCCTCAAGGGGAGCGGCCAGTCGCTCTATATCGGCCTGTCCGGCAGCCAGCACCTCTTTTCTTCGGAGGTATACGGTCTGGTGGAGGCCACCCCCCGCTTCATCAAGATGGACGGGGAGGCCGAAGGGATCCCCGGCAGGCCCGAGACGAAGGGACAGATCTACGTCCTGGAGGACGGCGGCGGAATCCGCGCCTCCTGTTACGACGGAACTCCGATCGCGCTGAACGATGCAAAGACCCAGACGGCGCAGATCACAACCCGGGATATCGATCGCAGGGGGTATCCCCACTTTCTCCTGAAGGAGATCGCCGACGCGCCGTCGTCGATCAAGAAGACCCTGCGGGGGAAATACCGTATCGACTACCGCACCAACGGCAGCGCGCACGTCTCCTTCAACCTGGGGGACGATATCATTCCCCGGAGGCTCCGCGACGCCCTCTCGCGGGGGACCATCCGCACCATTTTCATCATAGGACAGGGGACGGCGGCCGTGGCGGGGGCGGCGATCGCCGGGGCGTTATCGGCGTATGTCCAGGGGCTGGGTATCGCGGTCCAGGCAAAGACGGCGTCCGAACTGAGCGGCTTCTGTCTCAGGGAAAACCTGGAAGACACCCTCGTGATCGCGGTGACGCAATCGGGGACGACGACCGACACAAACCGGGCCGTGGCCATGGCACAGAAACGGGGGGCACACCTGATCGCCATCGTCAACCGGCGGCAATCAGACATCACCCACGTGGCGGACGGCGTCTTCTACACCAGCGACGGGCGGGATATCGAGATGTCCGTGGCCTCGACAAAGGCCTTCTATTCGCAGATCGTCGCGGGATATATCATCGCCCTCTTCCTGGCCCAGTCTCTCGGCTCCCTTCCGGATGACCTGACGGCGGGGGTGCTGGAGAGCCTCGAGCAGGCCCCGGACATGATGAACCGCGTCATTGCGGGAAGGGACCACATCCGGGAGGCGGCATCCAGCCTTGCCGGGAAAAAGAGATACTGGGCGGTGGTGGGGAGCGGTCCCAACAAGGTCGCGGCGGACGAGATACGGATCAAGCTGAGCGAGCTGTGCTACAAGACGATCTCATCGGATATCGTCGAGGACAAGAAACATATCGATCTCTCCTCGGAACCCCTGATCATCGCGTGCGTCGCCGGGACGGCGCACTACGTCCTCGAGGACATCGTCAAGGATGTGGCCATCTTCAAGGCCCACGCGGCGTCGGTGGTCGTGATCGCCGACGAGAAAGAGACCGCCTTCGACGGCGTCGCCGACTCGGTGATCCGCGTCCCGAAGGCGCCCTTCCCCGTATCCGTCATCCTGAACACCCTGGCGGGACACCTCTGGGGCTACTATGCAGCCTGCGGCATCAACGAAGACGCGGAGTTCATCCGCGACTTCAGGAAGAGGCTGCTGCTCAAGACGGACGAGCTGGACGCGCGGGATGGTCTCCTCGTCGAAAAGCTGACGGACCACGGTCTCCACAAACTGATAGACGAGTTCTCCGCATCCTTTCACGCCCGCAGAAGTGAGGGATTTTTTTCATCCCTGGGGGTCGACGTGGCATCCGACATCACCCTGCTGCTGAAATACGCCTCGGGAAAACTCCCCCTGGAGGAGTTCCGTATGGACTTCAGGGCAAAACAGGTGTCCCCCTCCCCTCTCGACATGCTGGACATCTCCCTCGGCAGGGCCATCGACGAACTGGCGAGGCCCATCGACGCGATCCGACACCAGGCGAAAACGGTCACGGTGGGGACCAGCAGGAAGGAAGAGGCCGCACGAGGCGTGATCTTCGATTTTCTGAAAGACCTCGGCTTCTCGCCGGACAACCTGACCAGCGCGGGAGGCCTCACCATCGGCAGGCTCCAGAAGGTCACGTCCGATATACGGGGGTACACGCTGTATGCCATACGGGACCTCGGCGAAGAGGGGAAACCGACGGAGCGGACCACCATATCGATAGAGAGACGGGAGGGGATCTCCCTCCATATGAAGTCGCGGGCGGAGACTCCGATCCCCCTGAGCGGCGCAAAGAAGACGATCGTGAGCACCCGGGATGTGTATGCGGGGCTCGGGAGATCCGACCGGGCGCCCCTGATCATCATACCGCTCATCGAGGGGGGGGCCGTCATACGGAAGATACTGCTCTTCCACGTGGTTTTCAGGGAGGCCCTCGGCTCCGCGGAAAAGAAGGCGGCCCTCGGCGACAAGTTCAACCAGATCAGGGATATCATCGACGAATACAATATCCCGTGGCACGACCGGTACCTCGATCCTCTCCCTGTCTCCTTCCTCCTGGGCGAAGGGACCGGGATCATCGCCGAGACGATCATGGAATCCCTGGGAACGGGGGATAACGCGTGATCGCCATTATCGACTATGGGGCGGGAAACCTGACATCCGTCGCGCGGGCACTGCAACACATCGGCGTGGCATGTGAAATCACCGGGAACCACGATGTGATACGAGAAGCGGCACGGGTCATATTCCCGGGCGTCGGCGCCGCGGGAGAGGCAATGGACGTCATCCGGCGCGAGGGGCTCGACGGCGTCATTCGCGAGGTCATCGCCGAGGGGACACCCTTCCTCGGGATATGCCTGGGCGCGCAGATCATCCTGGACGAGAGCGAGGAGGACGGCTGCACCCCCTGCCTGGGGATCATCCCCGGCACGGCTCGGGAGTTTGGGGGTTCGGACATCAAGGTCCCGCACATGGGGTGGAACGACATTTCAGTTACTGGAGATCATCCCGTCTTTGCCGGGGTGGACGCGAGGGCGCAGTTCTACTTCGTCCACTCGTACTACCCCGTCCCTGAACAGGAGGAGGATGTCATCGCGACGACCGACTACGGGATTTCCTTCGCCTCCGTGATCGGTCATGGGAACGTCATCGCCACACAGTTTCACCTCGAAAAGAGCGGCAGGCACGGTCTTCAGATACTGGAAAACTTCAGCGGTTGGAACGGCAGGGTGTAGATATGCTGAGCAAGAGGATCATCATCTGCCTGGACGTCAGAGAGGGAAAGACAACCAAGGGGATCAAATTCAAGGGTAATATCGACATCGGCGACCCAATCGCCATGGCGGCGGAGTATTACGAGCAGGGGGTGGATGAACTCGTCTTCTACGATATCACCGCTTCCTCCGACAAGAGG
Source organism: Deltaproteobacteria bacterium (assembly GCA_016934695.1). Next base: position 156 of record JAFGSH010000141.1, on the reverse strand, counting down.
GATATCATTATAGATGTGGTGGAAGGCGTGGCACGGGAGATCTTCATTCCCTTCTCGGTGGGGGGAGGCATCCGTTCGTTGGATGATATGCACCGCGTCCTGGCCGCCGGGGCCGAGAAGATCAGCATCAATACCGCCGCCGTCAAGGACCCCGAT
>JAFGSH010000140.1 GCA_016934695.1 Deltaproteobacteria bacterium | reverse complement strand
TGCTCGGACTGCCATGGACTCCACAGTACACGGGTCTACCATACGTCCCAGCAGGAATACCCTGCCGAGGCACGGGAGTTTTATACCCGAACCTGTGTCAGGTGCCATGGGGATCGGGAGATGATGACCCGTAATAACCTGTCGACGTCGACCGTGGCGGCCTACAAGAGGACCTATCACGGGAAGGTCCAGGATATCGGTCATCCGACCCTCGTTGCGGGGTGTGCCGATTGTCATACCTCGCATAACATCCTCCCGAAAGACGACCCCGCGTCGTCCATACACCCCAACAACCTGGTCGCGAATTGCGGAAAGTGTCACACGGGCTTTCATCCGCGGTTCGTTGCCTATCAGGCACATCCCGATTTCAGCAACCGGGAACAATACCCGGCGCTCTACTGGACGAATGTTTTCATGATCACACTTCTGGCGGGGACCTTTCTCTTCTTCTGGGTGCACACCTTCCTCTGGTGGCGTAAGACGTACTGGGATAAACACTATATGGAAAAGATGGGAATCAGACCGCATCTCCCCATGTCGGATACGGAAAGCCTGCAATCCATCGAACGATTCTCGCGGAAAGATATTGTTGTCCATATTATCCTGGTCATTTCCTTCCTGACCCTCGTGGCCACGGGATTCCCTCTCAAGTATCATGATGCGCCCTGGGCACGGATCTTTGTCGAGCTGTGGGGGGGCGTTTCCCTCGCCGGGATCTTTCACCGGGTGGCGGCGGTAGTCCTCTTCGTCCTCTTCTTCTATATTCTGGTGCGGTCCGTCGACTATCTCTTCCCGAGAAAGGCGGGGACGAAAGGATGGGTGGACCGCCTGTTCGGGGTAGAATCCCTCTTCTTCAACCGGAAGGACTGGCAGGACATGGAGGGGATGTTCCGGTGGTTCTTCGACCGAGGGGAACAGCCGCGGTTTGACCGGTGGACCTACTGGGAGAAATTCGACTTCCTCGCCGTCTTCTGGGGGATGGTGATCATCGGCGGCTCGGGGATATTCCTGATGGTTCCAGAGTGGACCTCATACCTGTTCCCGGGCTGGGTTCTCAATGTCGCGGCCCTGTTGCACTCGGAAGAGGCGCTGTTGGCCGCGCTCTTCATATTTACCGTTCATTTCTTCAACACCCATCTGATTCCCAAGAAATTTCCCATGGATCGGACCATATTCACGGGGAGGATCGCGCTCCACGAACTCTACGAGGAGAAACGGGAACAATACGAACGCCTGGTCGCCGATGGGAAACTGGACGAATTGAAGCGGGATCATCCGGGCATCTTCACCAAACTTGCCTCATCGGCATTCGGATTGGCGAGTCTCATCTTCGGCCTGCTCCTTGCCGTTATCATCCTCTGGTCGGTTATATTCCTGTAAGGAGAAGGGCCTATTTCTCCTGTCGGTAACAACCGGCAGACATTCCGCAACCGCATACGCCCTCACGTCTGTCCAGACGAGTAATGCATACCTGACCGTCCCCGACTCGGGGAACGACCGGGAGTTTTGCTATACCGACTCGATCCGGCAGGGGATATACCGGTGGAGCGGGGTCCCGAGGGGGTCGCGGTGGGTGTTCTTTGTGAGGCGGTTGATATTGATCCCGTAGACCTCGCCCTCGTAGATCAGACCGAAGCCGTGGGGGATCAATACTGTCCCCCGGCGGACCTGGTCGGTTACCTCCAACTCTCCGGTATCGCTCCCCGCCTCGGTCGTGACGCGGACCTGCTGGCCGTCGCTCAGACCGAGTGCCTCGGCATCCGCGGGATTCACTGCCACGGTGCAGGCACGTTTGCCCCTGTTCCACTCGGGATTACGCATGAGTGAGTTGGCGTTGTAGGACATATGTCTTCCCGCATTGAGGATAAGCGGGAAGGCATCGGGGAGCTTCAATGATTCGATCTCCCCCGCCGCATCGAGCGTTTTGACCTCATCCTCCATCTCGGCGATGTACACCTCGATCCTCCCCGACGGGGTCTTGATGCCCGCCATGGGATCGTTCTCGTCCATCCTTCCGATCCAGAGACCCTGAGGAGTATCCAGCAACGCTTGGAAAATCCGATCCCCCTGGTCAGGTCCTGCCTGGAATCCGGCCCGGACGGCGCTTTCGCGGAACACCTTCGGGGCCGTCATCAGGATCCCCCACAGACCGGCCAGGGCGGCGCTGTCCCACTCCTTCCCCACGGTCTTGGCCAAGATGAAGGGCATGGCACGGGCGGCCTTCGGCTCAGAGGCGACCCAGGTCATCAACGCAGCACCGAATTGCAGGCGGTTGCCGTTTGCTGCCTGGTACAGGTCGTCGGGGATCGCGGGGATCAGTCCCAGCCTGTCGGCAAGAAGTGTGTAGATCTGGCATGCCTCGAGACACTGATCGGGAGGCTCCACGATGGGACGCCTGAGCTGGAAAAAGATCCCGGGCCAATTGTGCTGGAAGAAGGTCGAATCCCATGACTCGTAGTAGGAACGACAGGGAAGAACATAGTGGGCCAGACGCGCCGTTTCGCTCATCACGATTTCGCTGACCACCAAGAGGTCGAGCTTCCCGAAGGCCTTCTCATAGGCCGTCGTGTCGGGGTAGGCCCGGAGCGGATTGCAGGCACTGACGTAGACCGCGCGTAGCCGTTCCGGATGATCGCCGAGGATCTCCTCCGGCATTACCGCCGGGGGGAAGGAGCCGCCCGCTGCGGGGGGCATATTGGTTGTCAGGGTCCGCCAGGTCTTCGGATCGCGTTCGTCCGCGTGCCTGCCCATGGGAACGAGCATCCCGGGGATGATGTTCCCGCCTCGGACGCCGTAGACGCCGCATATCGCCATGAGGATCGCCATCAGGTATGAGTTGAGTGTGCTGCGGCGTCCCATGTATATCCCCAGGTCGGGGTGGATGCACCACCGTTTGGTGGTCATGAGACGGCAGAGGCGATACACCTCGTCGTAGTCCATCTCGCAGACCTCCGCGGCCGCTCGGATGTCGAAGCCCTCGAACCAGGGTCGAACCGCATCGAACCCTTCCACATACCGTTCGATATACTCCCGATTCTCCCACCTTTCCGCCAAGATCAGGGCGATCATGGCCTTCATCAGGAGGGAATCCGTTCCCGGTCGCACGGCAATGTGGATATCCGCTATGGCCGCCGTCTCACTCCGGCGCGGATCGATCGCTACCAGCAGCCGGTCGGGATCTTTAGAAAATCCCCTGAGCACCTTGGGCGCCTGGGGTATCTGATGGCTCTCCATGCCGTTCCACCCCCAGGCCACGTACATCTGGGCGTTTTCTTCGTTGGGAACGGCGTGGAGGTACTGCTTCCCCAGGACGCGGCCGTCGACCCACCAGGCCCCGCTGAATTCCTGACCACCGGAATTGTAGAAATAGTGCGACCCCATCCCCTCGAGCAGTCCCAGACCGAAGGCGCCCTCGAAGTTCCCCCCCTGGGCGCTGGCTCCCATATAGGCAAGGCAGCGCGGACCGTGTTGGTCGACCAGATCCCGCATCTTTTCGGCGATCTCGTCGATCGCCTGCTCCCATGAGATCGGTTCGAAACGATCACCGACACGCTTCAGCGGCTCCGTCAGCCGATCCGCGGGATACTGGTGATAGAGGACATTGAGTCCCTTGCGGCAGGCATATCCCTCGCTCCGGAGATTCTCCTTGTCCGGTTTTACCTTCACCATCCTGCCGTTTTCAACCAGGACCTCGAGCCCGCAGTTCTGCGCGCAGAGCACGCATCCTGTCTTATGCCACCCGTCCATATCAGGCCTCCTCTCTTTGCTGGTCACGCCATGAACCGCGCACGTGCGGGGTTTTATCCCCAGACTTTATGTTTGTATGCATACTACCTGTTTTACGTGATATGGTCATGCTTGTTCTGCAATACTCAACAGGAGCCGCCGGAGGATGACGCGTTCTTCCTGCGTGAATCCCGCCAGCAGCTCCTCGTTCGCCTGTTTGCGTTCTACTATCAGAGTATCTTTGAGGGTGCGTGCCTTTTCGGAGGGATAGAGCCTGATCATTCGTCTGTCCTTAGGGTTGTTCTGCTTGACCAACAGACCGGCGTCCGCCATCCGATCCAAAATACCCGAAAGTGTTGCCTTATCAATCGTGAGTAGTTGTCCGAGCTCACCCGCGGTCAGCCCCTCCTTGTCCCAGAGAGCTTCAAGAACGACGTATTGGACATTCGTAATCCCATAGGGCTGAAGGCGCTTCTGCACCAGGCCATGCCCTTTCTGATAGGCCTTGGAGAGGAGAAAGATTTAACAACTCGAATTGCCTGATGGGGGAATCGACATTTTTCATATCCTTCGTATACGAACTTATATCAACCGACGTTCTCTGTCAAGATAAAATACGGGGATCTCTCCGGAGACTCCGCTCTTGGTTCCGTGTGGTGGGGGATTGGCAATATGTATTGCCTGGGAGAAGTGGTCGGATACCAGAGGCCCCGATACAATCAGTGTAAAAACGGAAAGTCATCCGTTCCCGTGTGTTTTCTCTTTATTCCGGGTTCGGGGGGGTATCCCGGACAGGTGCTTCTCACCCCCGTGGTTGGACATTCTTTTTTGCGCGCGGAAATACGAACCGCGTGGTGGTGCATGCATCTCCTATAAGACCATCTCGTCGATGATCTCTTTGACCGATTTGATATCCCGGATAAGCGCGCTCACCTGCCCGCCCCCGGCGACAGCGTTGTCAAAATCCCCGCGATCCCATGCGCCGGTACGATCGATCTTTTGGAGCGCTTCCGCCAGGTTCACGGAGGGGTCTTCGATCAGCTTCCTGATACCGGGAGTGACAACGGCCCGGGTCATCATGTTCTGTACCGGGAGGAGGGTGGTCCCCCCGTCGCCGCAGGCGATGATCGCCTCCTTCCATTTTTCGTGGACCGTGCTCTCCATTGAAGTCAGGAAGCGGGTTCCCACTTGGACCCCCTGTGCTCCCAAGGCGAAGGCGGCCCGATATCCACGAGAATCGGCAATGCCGCCGGCCGCGACGATAGGGATCGATACGTAATCAGCGACAAGCGGCACCAGAACCATCGTCGACGATTCGGGTTTCGTGGAACGGAGTCCCCCCGCCTCGGCCCCTACCACGACCAGACCGTCGGCACCGGACTTTTCAGCCTTGATCGCGTGGGCCAGGGAGAGGATCACATGGATCCCCTTCATCCCCAGGTCATGGATGAGGGGATAGAGCTGTTGCGGCTGTCCCACCGACGTGGTGACCGTTTTGACCCCTGCATCGGCAAGGACCTTCAGGATCTCCGGCGCGAGGGGGTTCAGAAGGACGACATTAGCGCCGAAGGGGCGGTCGGTCAGTTTCCGGACTTCACCGACGAGGCGCTGGGCCTCCGTGATGGTGTCGATAAAACCGAGGGCCAGCATGCCGTAGGCGCCAGCCTCGGAGACGGCGGCAACCATGGCGGGGTTGTTCATGGACCCGATCGGTCCCTGAATAATGGGATGCCGGCATCCCAGCATATCGAGCAGATGTGTCATTGTGGAGTCCCTCCCTTCCTAGCGGATCATTGGTTCATTGGCTTCCACTTCCGGCTACCGTCATACACCGGTGGTCTTCACCGGGTCAAGTGATTTATATGGCACGCAAAGTTTTTTTTGATTGAATGCCGGACAAATATCTGTTATCAGGTGTTACCCTATGAAAGGGATTTCCTGGTATTCTGCATACAACGGGGGGCAGTCTTTTTATTTTGTATACAATGAGTGTGAGAGAGCGCCTCTGCGGGCCGGATACCTGACACTCTGTAAGGAAGGGAACACATGATAACATCAGCTGAAGCAAGTCCACTATTTCGTATCGCCAATCCCCGAAGCATCGCCTTTTTCGGCGCCTCGAACAATTTTATGCGGATGGGATCAATCATGCTGTCATCGTTAGAGGCCCTCGGGTATGAGGGGGCGATCTATCCGATTCATCTTTCAGAAAAACAGGTACGTGGGCACACGGCGTACAAGAGTGCCCTGGATCTCCCCGAAATACCCGACCTGGCCATTATTGTCCTCCCCACAGAGGTTGTCTGCGAGGCGATGGAAGAATGCGGCAAAAAGGGGATCAGACATGCAATAGTGGTGTCCGGTGGGTTCCGGGAGGCCGGCACCGAAGGCGCCGCGATGCAGAAGGATCTTGAACGAATCGCCGACGATTACGGTATCCGATTTCTGGGACCGAACTGTCTCGGCGTGGCGAATCCACATATCAAACTGAATCCTACCCCGCTCCCGGCCGAAGGCCCTCCGGGGTTTGTCAGTCTGGCGTCTCAGAGCGGGAGCTTTATTACCCAGATGTTTGATTATCTCCACCGCCACGGCCTGGGATTCAGCACCGCCCTGAGTGTCGGGAACGAGGCCAACATCGATATTGTCGATTGCATGGAATACCTCGGTTTTTGCCCGAACACGAAGGTAATTGCCCTGTACGTCGAAGGGATTACCCGTGGACGGGCCTTCATAGAAGCGGCGCGGGCGATTACCCCCCGCAAGCCGATCGTGGCCCTCTATGTAGGAGGTTCGGAGACAGGCAAACGAGCCGGTTCGTCGCACACGGGCGCGATGGCCGGTCCGGACGAAATTTACGACGGAATGTTCCGCCAGAGCGGTATTATCCGGGCACGGACTCTCGCGGAACTCTTCGATTTCTGTATGGCCTTGGGTACCCAACCCCGGCCGGGGGGAAACCGGGTAATCATCCAGACCCACTCGGGAGGACCGGGTGCCGTTGCCGCCGACGCACTCGGGCGCGCAGGGCTCTCTCTTCCCGATCTTTCGGAAAGCACCATCAGAAAGTTGCGGGAGGTCATACCGAAGACGGCCAGCACGAACAATCCGGTGGACATGACCTTCAGCAAAAACCCCATGGATGATTTTCACCGGATACCGAATATTCTTCTGCAGGAAGAAAATGCCGACATGCTCCTCGTCTATTTTCTTGCGCCGAATGTCTTTATCGAACGAGGCATGCGGAGTATGGATGCTTCCCCTGACATGATCCGGGAAGAGGTGAACAAAGTAATCGATCAGAATATGAAGGCCTTTTTCAGCCTCACGGAACAGTATGACAAACCGGTCATCGGGTATACCTATCGGAGCCTCCAGGAACAGATGGTGCAAGGTCTCTTGGAGCGAGGCGTCCCGATTTATCAGGGACCTGAGCGCGCGGCGCGGGCCATGACCGCCCTGATCGAATACCACCGGATGAGAGAGAAAATTATTTCGGGGACAGGCGGTTAATCGACGGTCTCGGGGAGGGCGCGTTTCTGCATCGCCACTTCGAACCGCCGCATGAGGAGGGAGCAGCACAAGGTCAGGGTGAAGTACAGCGCAGTGATGGTGATCCAGATCTCAAAGGTCAGATACGTGGCCGCCATCAGTTCCATACCCTGGAAGGTCAGTTCCTGAATGGAAATGACGGAGACGATAGCCGAATCCTTGATGGTCGATATGAGCTGCCCGGCGAGGGGCGGAAGTATCCGCGGAATTGCCTGGGGGAAGATCACGAACCGCATCTGTTGCCGCCGCGTCAGCCCCGAGGCTGCGGCTGCCTCCCACTGTCCCCTGTCGATCGATTGAATTCCTCCCCTGATGATCTCCGTCACGTAAGCCCCCTCGTAGATTGCCATGGTGAGGAGTGCCGACAGAAAAGCGGTGAACCGGCCCGGCGGGGCGAAGAGAAGGGTGAGAAATGATTGCATTCCGGCGGAACGGGATGCAATCCAGGCATCAACCCGCAGGGCGGTCATGATCTGATCGCTGATAAAGAAATAAAAGATGAATATCAGGACCAGGGGGGGGATGTTGCGAATCAACTCGACGTAGGTTCTCCCCACCATCCTCCTGAAGAGGCTTCCGCTGATCCGCAGGAGACCCATGACAACCCCGAGGGGGAGGGCGAGAACCGTGGTCCAGACGCTGAGCCTGATCGTGGTCAGGAACCCTTCCATAAGGAGGTTCGGCACCCACCGTCCCGCTTCGGGATCGTACCGAAAGAAGTACTGGGGAATGACGGACCAGTTCCACCGATAGTGGAGAACCGCCGTGGTCCGGTACGCCAGGTATGCAATGGCACCCACCAGCAGGAGAGAGACCCCGATATCGAGCCGGGTAAGAGGTCGTTTCATATTCACGGAGATTCGCTCCCGGTTTCTGTGCAATGATGGTGGTCGTTACTTGATCAAGTGTTCCCAGTCTCTCGTTTCGAACCAGTAATGCTGCCGTTCCCGGAGCCACCCTTCCGCATCGACCACGCGGACCCAGTTGTTGAAAAAGTTCAGGGTGTCGATATCACCCTTCCGGATCGCGAATCCGTTGGGTTCCTTAGTAAAGGTCCCCGCGAGGGGGAGGAAGAGTCTGTCGGGATATTTGATCGCCTGGAAGGCCGGAAGGGGTGCCGAAGCCACCAGGGCGTGCACCTGCCCATTCAGGAGTTCCTGGACCGCCTGCGCCTCGTCGTCGAAGAGGCGCAACTGGGCTCGGGGCATGTGCTTCCGGGCTGCCGTCGCGGCGGTAGTACCGATCCTCGCGGCGATCGCCACATCCGGTCGGTTGAAGGCCTGAAGGGTATCGAAACCGGCGGCCCGTTCCCTGCTGGCAAGGAGCGACATCCCCGAGTAGTTGTACGGGATGGAAAAGTTGACCTTCAGATTCCGGTCGGGGCGGATTCCCATCCCGCCGATAATGACGTCGAACTTCCCTATCAGAAGCGCCGGGATGATGCCGGACCACTTGGTAGGGACAAAGTTGACCTTGACCCCCATATCGGCGGCGAGCCTTGCCGCCACGTCGATCTCGAACCCGATAAACGCTCCCGTTTTGTCCTTCATTGCCCAGGGAACGAAGGTCGACATCCCGACTTTGAGGACGCCGCGCCGCATCACCTGTTCGATTGTGCTCTCTGCGACCAGTTGCTGCCTCGTACTCTCCGCGAAGGTGGTCTGCTGCATCGCAAACAGCAGGGCAATAACGATCATGCACTGAATGGAGACACGCATCTGTTTCATCTTTTCCCTCCTCAGAACGGTTGTATGACACCCCTATCCCTGTGGAACGTTTCCCGTGCGAAGGCGTCCCTCGATCCGATGGGCCAGGTATGAGATGGCGGCTGTCATGGTAAAATAGAGCGCGGCGACGGCGAACCAGATCTCAAAGGTCAGGAAGGTCTCCGCGATAATTGCCTGTCCCTGCATGGTCAGGTCGTAGATGGCGATGGTGCTGACCAGGGCGGAATCCTTGATCAGCGAGATCACCTGCCCCGCCAGCGGGGGGAGGACCCGTCTGACCGCCTGCGGAATGATAACGTGACGGTAGATGCTGGGGCGAGTCATGCCGAGACTTGAGGCGGCTTCCCACTGCCCCCGTTCGATGGAGACGATCCCCGCGCGGAAGATCTC
>JAFGSH010000139.1 GCA_016934695.1 Deltaproteobacteria bacterium | reverse complement strand
GCTTGTTGGCGAGGGCGACGTCCAGTGAGTAGAGGACATCGACGATCCTGAGCGTTGCCTGGGTCACCGGTTCGCTGAAGTCCGCGCCGGGAGGGCTGACGGAACCGATCACCGTGGCGGATCCCATCCGCTGGGGATTCCCCACACATTCGACCCTTCCGGACCGCTCGTAAAAGGCGGAGAGCCGGGAGCCCAGGTAGGTGGGAAAGCCTTCCTCGCCCGGTGTCTCCTCGAGCCGGGCGCCGATCTCCCGCATCGCCTCGGCCCATCGAGATGTCGAATCGGCCACGAGGAGGACGTCATACCCCATATCCCGGAAATATTCGGCCATGGTGATCCCGATGAAGATACTGATCTCGCGCGCGACGACGGGCATGTTCGACGTATTGGCGATAAAGATCTCCTTCTCCTGGAGGAGCCGGTCCGTGGCGGGGTCTTTCAGCTTCTTGAAGCTGTGGAGGACGTCCGCCATCTCGTTCCCCCGCTCACCGCACCCGACATAGATGTTCAGCTGTGTCTGGGACCACCGCGCCATCTGCTGGAGGGTGACGGTCTTCCCGGTTCCGAATCCTCCGGGGATCGCGGCCTTTCCTCCCAGGGCCAGGGGGAAGAGGTAGTCGATGATCCGTGTCCCGGTCACCAGAAGGTCTTCGGGGTCGAACCGCTGTTTGTATATACGGGGTTTTCGGGCCGGCCACTTCTGCATGAGGGTAAGGGGTTTCTTTTCACCATCGTGTTCCAGGATGGCGACGGTTTCTTCGATCGTGAAGTCCCCTTTCTTGATCTCACGGATGGTCCCCTGCATCCCGATCGGCACCATGATCTTATGTTCGATCAGGCCCGTCTCGGGGACAGATCCGATGATATCCCCTTCCTGGACGGCGTCGCCCTCTTTCACGGAGGGGGTGAAATGCCACTTCTTCTCCCTGTCGAGGGCATGGGTCCGCACCCCGCGTACCAGAAAATCGCCGATGTCATCCATCATGGTGACGAGAGACCGCTGAACGCCGTCGTAGATATTCCCGACAAGACCGGGTCCCAGTTCCACCATGAGGATATTGCCCGTTCCGGTCACCGGTTCTCCGACCTTGAGTCCGACGGTGTCCTCGTACACCTGGATGACCGCCTTGTCCCTCTCAAGACCGATAATCTCACCCGTGAGTCGTTCTTCCCCCACATCGACGACCTCGTATACCTGAGATCCCCTCATGTCCTCGGCGATTACGACAGGTCCCGAAATTTTCCAGATCTTCCCCATAGGTCATGCCTCACTTTGGTAGTATGGTTGGTCGAATACCCAACGGTTTTTCCCTCATATGTCCACGTTAAATCCGATCAGTTTTTTGGTGTATGTCTTATAGTATTCCTTGACATTCTGTTCTTCCGCCTTGAACCCCGGTGGAATCCCGATCAGAATGGCGGCCGTGCGCTTGCTGTCGCGCAGATAGGTGATCGTCTCGGTCATCTCCCGGCTCCAGGCCTCCGGCATCATGATGACGCCGACGGAACGGTCTCCCGCCACTTCCATCAGGACCTCCCTGAGTCTTTCGGGGGTGGCCTCTCCATCTTCTATGATCCGGTACTTTTCAACACCGGCAAGTCTCATAAGGGCCGTCTGGTCCCTGTTCCCGATAACGGCTACGCCTACCTGTTCACTCATGCCGCGATCACCAGTTCCTTTATCTCTGTGGGGGGTATCCCGTCTGCCAGCATCTTGAAGGTCAACCGGAGATTCCGCACCTCCAGTTCCTTGATCTCGAGATACCACAGCATGTTGACGGTTGACAGGATCCGGGGCGAGAGAAGGTCATAGAGCATCCGGAACCGGTACCTCTCCAGTATCCGGTCTATCATGGTGATCACCCCGTCCTTCTCAAACCCCTTGGATATATCCTGCGCCAGCAAGTGATACCCGGTATTTTCCAGTCTCCCCGTTATTTCCCCTATCTTCAGCGTCAGCAGTTCCTGCACGATCCCCTCGGAGAGCATACGACCCCCCCTGAGGATCGGCATCCCCGCGGCCTGTCCCCCCGCGAGAGAGACCCGAAATACCGTCCGGAGATTCTCCATATCGATATCGGTCCTGATGGCCTTCTCGAGGAGATGACCATCGCCCATCCCCTCGAACGCCTCCAGTACTCTCTGGTAATAGAGATTCTGCAGGGTGGCTTCCCCCTCGGTGACGGATTGTGTCTCCTTTTCGTTTATTTCCTCCACGGTCCGGACATATTCCCCCAGACTACACTGTGTCAGGATCGAGGAGATATCTTCCTTTTCCCTCACGGCCGCGAGTTCCGGCAGGAGCCCGGTGCTGTGTATCGCACCGAGCGGGACCAGCGCGGAGGGAACCCGTTTGAGGAGCATCCGCAACGCTATCCGGATATTCATCACGTCGTGTCTCTCGATATACAGACCGGCTATGCGCGACATTTCCGGGGGCGTCCGGAATCCCTCAAAACGCCTCAGGCATTCCCCCAGGTACCGCCACAGATATTCGTCGGCGTCATCGAAGGTCGGGATCGGCTGGTCGATGAGATAGAGGCCGATATCGGTCTCGCCGATGATCTCCAGTGCATCCTGCATGGTGGCCGACCGCTGCAGCACCTCGCCGATCTGTTCCGAGGTGACGGAGCGGGACTCCTCCCCTTTGAGATAGGCCGCCATGAATGAATACTGTGTGTTGATCAGGTTCACTGTCTGGTCTCCCCAAAGAGTTTCTTGCCCAGTTCGGGCATGATTTTCGGTAACAGCATCCCCATGCGTACCTCGAACGAGTTATCGATGCTTACCATCCCGTCCATCGATTCCGCGATCACCCCTCCGAGGCAGTCATGTTCCACGACCTCTTCGATCTGTTTGCTCAGACCGTCATCATTCTTGACGGCCTGTTTGACTGCTTCGATTTCCCGCGGCGATGCGAGGATTCTCAGTTTTTCATCCGATTCAAAGGCCGCCACCGCCTCCTTGATGAGGATGGTCAGATCTTTTTCACCGGTTGGTTCCTGGGCAAGAGTTTCCTTCGCCTGTGCTACGATCTCGTTGATGACGGCGTCCTGCTCCTTGAGGATCTCCTGCCGTGCCTTGAGAGAGGATTGTGCCAGTATCCTCGCTGCCTCACGCTGCGCCTCCGAAAGGATACGGGTCTTCTCTTCTTCGAAGCGCTTTTCCTTCTGCTCCTCTGCGTGAGCCAACAGGTCCTTGGCCTTTGTCCTGGCGTTGGCCACGATCTCTTCCGCCTCGTTTTTGGCTTTATCGAGAATGGCCGCTCGAATCTTATCTGTTTCCATGCCGTTCACCCTTTCACATAAGCTTGAGGATGCTGAGTGCCATGATGGTAAAGACCAGGCCGAGGACGCCGATCAACTCCACGAAGACGGCGAGCATCATGGAAGCGGTCAGGATCCGGCCCTTGGTCTTCGGAAGGAGTGCGATCCCCGAGGAACACACCGCGCCCTGGAATATTGCCGAGGCAAGCTCGGCGAATCCGGCCATGATACCGATTCCCAGCACCATGATTCCGGCACCGACGCCGGCGGCAGCAGCGATTTTCGGCAGGACCACCGTGAGGATGATAATCAGGATGATAAGACCGTAGAAACTCTGCGTCATGGGAAGGGATGCCAGGACGATCACATTTCTCAGCTGTCCCGGTTCCTCCGACAGGGTGGCCACCCCGGAAGAGGCGGCATTGGCGATTCCTATGGCCGATCCTGCGAG
>JAFGSH010000138.1 GCA_016934695.1 Deltaproteobacteria bacterium | reverse complement strand
CCCTGAAGGTACTGGCCGACGAGATCGCCAGGACCGGGATCGCCGTACACATCGTGGACGGCCCGAAGGGACCTCCCCGCGTCGTCAAGCCGGGCCTTATCCTCCTGGCCCAGAAGGCGGGGGCCGCGATTTGTCCCACGTACGTCCTGTATGAAAACCCCTGGGTATTCAACAGCTGGGACCGGTTCATGGTCCCCAAGCCCTTCAGCAGGGTCACCATCCGTTTCGGTCCCCTCGAGCCGGTCCCCGAAGAGATGACCTCCGAGGAGTTTGAGGAGATCCGCCTGCGTATCGAACGGAAGATGGTAAAAGAGTACGGAGGGGAAGATCGTTCGGATCAGGGGAGTAAACCATCTCTTACGTGAGATACCGCACCCCGGTCACCCCGAAGTAGACCCCGAAGAAGATGAGCATGACGGCGCAGCCGCCGATAATCCCCCGGTAGATCCGGTCGCTGATGTATTTCCTCCCCCGCGAGACGAACAGGGAGACGGCGCTGTACCACGCCAGATCGGCGAGAATATGCCCGATGAAGAAGGCCGCCAGACCGATGAACCCGAACTGCATCGAGATAATCACATACCCCAGACCGATCGTCGCCCACCAGATGATCCAGTATGGGTTTGCCAGGCTCGTCAGGGCTCCCGCCGTTACCGGGCCGCCCCAGGCGCTCTTCCCGCCCGAGAGATCAAGCCTGAGGTGCCGTATCCCCCTGAGCATGTCGAAGGACATCCAGAGGAGAACCGCCCCCCCTGCTATTCCCACAACCCCCATCAGACCGGGTCTCTGGATCAGGTCCGCAAAACCCAGGACGAGGAGCGTGAGGAGCGTCACCTCGAGAATGGCGTGCCCCAGGACGATCAGGGGCCCGGCCCAGAAGCCCCGGCGGGTGGTCTCGCTGATGGCCACGGTCAGCACCGGCCCGGGCATCAGCGCCCCCGACAGGCCGATGATGAAGGAGGATACGAATATGGCAGCCAGTTTCTCCACTCTCAAACCGTTCCCCCGCGGGCGTGAGCGGCTCCGCGGGCTATTTTTGTGTCGACTTCCCGGACCTAATTCGGTAGTATCATGCTCCTGTGGAGGATGCCAGACAAAATGATCACAAGGGGTATGCACATCCGTATTTTCCTCGTCGCCGCCTTCATCCTGTGGACATGCGGAACGGCGGGACCGGCACCGTGCCGGGCCGCGGGATCGGAAGACGGCCCTGTGAGGCTGCTCGAAGACGGGGACTATTTCCCGGCACTCATGGAGGCGGTCGAGGGGGCGAGGAATGAGATCGTCATGTCATTTTTCCTCTTCAAGACGAACGGGCATCGCACGAATTACCCCGACAGGCTTGCAGCCGCTCTTGCCCGCGCCGCCGGACGGGGGGTACAGGTACGGATCATACTGGAGAGGGGAAACGGCACGGGAGATTCTCAGGTTGACGCGAGCAACCGGGAGACAGCTGAAAGGCTGAGCCGGGAGGGGATCGACGTGCAGTTCGATTCTCCGAGCGTTACCACCCACACGAAGGTGGCCGTGATAGACGGACGGCACCTCTTTCTGGGAAGTCACAACCTGACGAGCTCCGCGCTCAAGTATAACCACGAGCTGTCCGTCTATATCGATTCCCCCCTGTTGGCGGGGGAAGTCCTGAGATATATCGATTCACTGCGTAAATGAGAGCCCTATGAAACGATCATTACAGGCGGCCTGCCTGCTCTTCGCGGTTATTGTACTCTCTGTCGCCGGATGCGCAAGGATCCCGGTCCGGGAAGTCCCCCGGGCCATCACCGAGGGGATGGCGGAGGGAGCCCTTCCGGCATTCAGCACGGCCGAAGAGGCCTTCACGGAGGGGCACCTTGACAGGGCGATGGCACTCTACGGGACCATGCTCGAACGGTTCCCGTCCGGGAAGGCCGCATTCGTCGCCCGCCTGAGAAGGGGGGAGATCTTCGTCGCCCGCGGACAGCATGATCGGGCCGTCAGAGAACTGGGGCTCCTCCCCGGCGGATTTGAGGGAGATCCCCTCTATACCGAGGCCCGCTACCATCTTGCCCGGGCTCATCTGGGGCTGGGCGCTCACGCGACCGCGGACAGGATCACCGAGGAGATCATCGGTACAGGGATGCCTCCCTATCTCAGGCCGAACGTGGAGGCGCTCAAGGGGGACATTCTCGCGCAGGCGGGCAGGGGCAAGGAGGCGCTCGGGTGGTATCTGAAGTCTCTCGAGAGCGGGCCGGAAAAAGAGATCGAAGAGACGGTGAAAGAGAAAACCGAGACAATTATCACCACGGCCCTGTCGCTCGACCAGCTCGAGGAGATCGAGAAGGAGTACCGGCGGGGATACCCCTCGGGGTATATTCTCTACGCCCTTGCCAAGGCGTCATACCGTGCGAGGGATTTTGACAGGGCGCAGGGATACCTGGACCGTTTTCTCCTGGACAGGGGACACCCGCTGCTGGAAGAGGGGGAGTCGCTGCGCAAGAGGATAACCGCCGCGAAGCTGGTGAACCCCCACGCGATCGGGTGTGTTCTCCCTCTCACCGGGAGATACGCCTCTTACGGCAACCGGGTCCTTGAAGCCGTCATCCTCGCCTCCGGGGTGTTCGATCCGGGGCGGGATACCCCCATAGAACTCTTCGTCGAGGATTCGAAGGGCGATCCTGCCGCTGCCCGTGAGGCGGTCGGAAGGCTGGCCGATGAGCATCATGTGATCGGGATCGTCGGTCCTCTCGGAAGCACCGCTTCCCTCGAGGCGGCCGAAGAGGCTCAGCAACGGGGGATCCCCATTATAACCCTCACCCAGAGAACCGGGATCACCGAGACAGGGGAGTATGTCTTTCGCAACTTCCTGACCGGCGATACTCAGACCCGCGCCCTGGTCTCTTATTCCATCGACAACCTCGGCATACGGAACTTCGCCATCCTGTATCCCAACGACCCGTACGGAACGGAGATGATGCACTCATTCTGGGACGAGGTGCTGAGGCAGGGCGGACAGATCCGGGGGGTGGAATCGTACACCCCGGGACAGACCGATTTCGGCAGGGAGATCAAGTCGCTGACCGGCCTGGATGCCCCCGAAGAGGGCAAGGAACCGGGGGAGAAACCGAAACCGGTCGTGGACTTCAACGCCCTCTTTATCCCCGATTCCTCATCCGTGGTGAGCATGATCGCCCCACAGCTGGCCTTCTACGACGTCATCGGTGTGCAGCTGCTGGGAACGAACATCTGGAACTCATCGGAACTTCTGAAAAAGGACGGCGAATACTTCGAAGGGGCGATCTTCACCGACTGCTTTTTCCTGAACAGCACCCGCCCGGAAGTGAGGGCCTTTGTCGACCGGTTTTACGTCGCATGGGGAAGGGAACCGGAAAATGTGGAGGCCCTCGCGTACGACGCGACGGACATGATGGTTCGCCTGATAGCGGGAGGCAGCATGGAGATCAGAGAGGACCTGAGGGACGGTATCTCCCGGATCGAGAACTATCGGGGCATAACGGGGGCAACCTCTTTTTCGAGGGGACGTGACGCCCAGAAACCCCTCCATATCCTCATGGTAGTTGACAACGAGATCATCCAGATACGCCGGTGAGTCCGTTACCGAATATCCCCTTTATTGGGGCGGGGCTGGCTCCGCACCCGTCGGTATCAGACACATGAAGCGGAATGCACCCTCCCCCCTGTTTGTCAGGCAGTGTTCCTCACCGGGGGGAATGAAGATCGTGTCTCCCTCCCGTATGGGAGTCTCAACCCCTTCGCTGTTCCTGGCCACGGCCCGCCCTTCCAAGACGAATATCTCGTGTTCCCAGGGATGCTCGTGCAGGGGGCTGGATGCCCCCGGTTCCAGATCGAAGATCCTCATGATGAAGTTGGGCGCCCCCTCCTTCTCGCCGATGACGACCCGCTTCTTGACACCCTCCATCATTTCAACCGCTTCCACATCTGCATAATGACGAATGATCACCGCCCGCCTCCTCTCTTTTCCGGGTGCGCCCGGGTCTTACAGTTCGACTATCGACTATGCCTCGGCGGCCGTCATGATGTCGGTCTTGCGTCTGGAAGGGATCTTCTTGTACTTCAGCGCCGCCTTGATGATATCGACGATCTGTTCCGTCCCCAGAAATTCCGTACTGATGATGAGATCATAGTAGGAGGGATCTTCGATATCCACCTTGAAATTCTCCTTTACCGAATCCCGTCGCTCGGCATCCTTCAGGAGGATCTGTTTCCTCGCCTCTTCCTCGGTGATACCGGTCTCCTGCGCCATATTCTGGACCCTTATCTCCAGGGGCGCAATGAACCGTACCCTCAGCGTCTCTTCGGGGGGAAGGATCAGATTGGCGCCTCTTCCGATAATGAGGGCGTTCCCCTGCTCGCCGATGGCCCCTATGACCTTCGTCAGGTGGCGTACATACTGGTCCGCCCGGAGGAACCGCGTGGTCTTGAGGTACAGTATCCAGTTGTCGAGCAGACTCCGTGTCTTTTCATCCAGATACGAGACGACCTTCTCGCTCATCCTGACACTCTTCGCTACCTCGTGTATGATCTTACCGTCGATGATATCGAGATTGAGCTCCTGCGAGATGCGCTGCACCAGCGCATTACCGATACTCCCCGTCTCCCGCGAGACGGTGACGACAGGCGGGAGAGTTTCTCCCTTGTTCTTCCTTCTCTCCTTCGAAACCTCCCACTTCTTCACCTGCTCCTCGATAAGACGGTCAAGCTCTGGTGCCATGGCTTCCCTCCTCAGTGATTGAATGCGGACTCGAAACACACACCCTGCACGATTACTCTGGATAAAATGTAGTACACTGCCGGAGGGCTGTCAATACTTTTTCGGCCTCCTGAACCCGTGCCACAGCGCAAGCAGACGCACGGCGACCATCGCCAGCACCAGACGCGGGACCCACAGCCAGAACAGGCCGATGCCGAAGGGAAGAAAGAGCGCGGGATCCTCGATCATGGCGTGATTGATGCCGATGGAGAGCTGGAGGGTTTCCAGTTCCTCTTTCGTGAGGCCCTCCTTTTTCGCCTCCTCGACGATGACGGCACCGCCGTAGGCGAGGCCGAACAGGGCGGCGGTGATCCACAGGATGGCGACCCGCTCGCTCAGCCCCATGATCCTCAAGAGAGGGGAAAAAGTTCGAACGATGGGATCGATCAGGCCGAACACCTTGAGGAGTTCCAGGACCGTCATCACGGACAGGATGATGAGCAGTATCTGGACGGCCAGCCCTCCCATCACCTTCCCCCACTGGATCGCCATCTCCGTAAATGTCTGGGCGGAATGGAGGGAATCCGGCACGATGCCGGCACCTCCCGGTCCGGTCGTATCGACAAAGGGCGCGATGATAAGGACGGTTATCACGGCGAGGGTGATACGGAAGAGTGTCGCCTTGATGATCCCCATCCCCGATTTTCCCTGAACGATCCCCTCCTGGATCAGGTTGTGGGCGATGAGGAGAAAGACGGCGATCAGGGTCATCTCCCCCACATTCAGGGGGAGGACCGCCATGGCGGCAATCCCGCCGTAGATGCCGGTCAGCACCCCGATCAGGAGCGGAAGCGCGGCGATGTCCGGAAGACTGAGGACCCCCATGACCGGCCGGATCACGAAATCGATCCGTTCCATCCATCCGCTCCACGCCAGGAGCGCGGTCAGAAAAGAGACGGGGACGATGATCTTCATCATCCAGACAAACCCCCGCCACCCCTTGCCGATCCCTCCGACAAGGCCCTGCTTCAGTTTTTCTTTCCGTGTCCGGTCGTTCATGAAAGGAAACCCTTCCGGAAATCAACGGGCAGCCGGAAGCAATCATCATTCAAAGATGATGGTCTTCGAGCCGTACACCACGATCCGGTGCTCCAGGTGGAGTCTGACCGCCTTCGAGAGGACCGTCCGCTCGAGGTCCTTTCCCCTAAGCTTCATCGTTTCCACCGAATCCTTGTGCGTGATCTGTATGACATCCTGCGCGATGATGGGCCCTTCGTCCAGCTTCTCCGTCACGTAATGACTGGTGGCGCCGATGATCTTCACCCCCCGGTCGTACGCCTGCCGGTAAGGGCTTCCCCCCGCAAAGGCGGGGAGGAATGAGTGGTGT
>JAFGSH010000137.1 GCA_016934695.1 Deltaproteobacteria bacterium | reverse complement strand
GGGGAAGACCCTGGGGATGTTGTTTGACAAGTCATCGACACGGACCCGTCTGTCCTTTGAGGCGGGAATCCACCAATTGGGCGGGGCGGGAGTATTCCTGAGCCGGCGCGATATCCAGTTGGGAAGGGGGGAACCGGTCTCCGATACGGCGCGGATCATGTCACTCTACCTCGACGGTATCATGATTCGGACATTCGGTCATGAAATGGTCGAGGAATTCGCCCGCTACGCCACCATACCGGTCATCAACGGGTTGACGGATCTGCTGCATCCCTGTCAAGTCCTGAGCGATCTCTTCACCATTATAGAGAAGAAGGGTGGGTATGAAGGGCTGAAGATAGCCTATGTGGGGGACGGGAACAACATGACGAACTCCTGGATCAACGCGGCGGCCCGCCTTCCTTTTCACCTGTCTATCGCGTGTCCCGAAGGGTATGAACCCGATGCAGGGATCCTGAAGAGAGGGATCCGGGAGACAAAGGGAGGGATAGATCTGCTGCGTGTCCCTGCCGATGCGGTCTCTGACGCCGACGTCGTGTATACGGACGTCTGGGCCAGCATGGGGCAGGAGGACGAGCAGGAAAAACGGGTAGTGGTGTTTAAGGAGTATCAGGTTAACGAGAAACTGCTCCGGTACGCGAAGGGCGACGCCATCGTCATGCACTGCCTGCCCGCTTACCGGGGTGAGGAGATCACCGCCGGTGTGCTGGACGGGCCGCAGTCAGTGGTGATTGATCAGGCGGAGAACCGCCTGCACGTGCAGAAGGCGATTATGGAAATTCTTATGTCTGGAGGAGATGAGAAGTGAAAAGCGATATCAAGAAGGTGGTCCTGGCATATTCCGGCGGACTTGATTCCTCCGTGATTGTCAGGTGGCTGATCGAGACGTACGGGTGTAAGGTGATCACCCTCACCGGCGATCTGGGGCAGAAGCAGGAGCTTGACGGTCTGAAGGAGAAGGCAATCGCCACGGGGGCGGTCAAGGCGTACGTGGAAGATTTGAAGGAAGAGTTCGTGGGGGACTTTGTCTTCCCCGCCCTGCGGGCCAATGCGATATATGAGGGAAGGTACCTTCTGGGTACCTCCTTGGCGCGGCCGATCGTGGCGAAACGGCAGATCGAGATCGCACACCGGGAGGGAGCGGATGCCGTCTGTCACGGGGCTACCGGAAAGGGAAATGACCAGGTGAGATTCGAGATGACCTATATGGCACTCGATCCGAGCATCAAGATCATATCGGCGTGGAAGGACGAGCACTGGACCTTCCGCTCCCGGGAATCGATGATCGACTATGCGGAGAAACACAAGATCCCGATACGGATGACGAAAAAGAGCCCGTACAGCGAAGACCGGAACCTCCTCCATATCTCCCATGAAGGGGGGATCCTTGAAGACCTGTGGCAGGAACCGCCCGAGGAGATGTTCGTGATGAGCGTCTCCCCCGAAAATGCCCCGGACCGGGTTACCTATGTGGAAATTGATTTTGAGAAGGGGAACCCCGTGGCGATCGACGGCGAGGCGATGACTCCCGCACAGCTCCTGGATCATATGAACACCCTTGCCGGGGAGAACGGCGTCGGCAGGGTGGATATGGTGGAGAACCGTTTCGTCGGCATGAAATCGAGGGGGATCTATGAGACGCCGGGCGGTACGGCCCTCTGGACGGCCCACCGGGCCATGGAAACGATCACGATGGACCGGGAGGCGATGCTGATCCGCGATTCCATCATGCCCAAGTATGCGCAGATCATATACAACGGGTTCTGGTATTCCCCCGAGAGGGAGATGATCCAGAGAATGATCGACGAGGCGCAACGGGATGTGACCGGAACCGTTCGCCTGAAGCTGTACAAGGGAAATTGCACACCGGTGGGCGTCAGGGCTCCCGTGTCGCTCTACAGCGAGAAGCTGGCCACCTTTGAAGAAGATGATGTGTACGATCAGAAGGATGCCACGGGTTTTATCAGGCTCAATGCGCTCAGGCTGAAGATGCAGGCGCTGTTGAAAAAATAACCGGCGGTATGGGGGCGCTCAACGATGTCCGGACAGAAGAAGCCGTGGGGGGGGCGGTTTTCGGAACCCACCGACAAAGGGGTGGAGGAGTTCACCTCCTCCCTCCATTTCGATAGGAGGCTCTATGCGTACGACATTGCGGGTTCTATCGCGCATTGCCGCATGCTTGCCGCGCAGGGTATCGTCTCTTCGGAGGATGCCGGGGGGATCATCTCCGGTCTCCAGGATATACTGAAAGAGCTGGATGCGGGGACCCTCCCCCTTTCCTCCGACCGGGAGGATATCCACATGGCGATCGAGGCGGCCCTGATAGCGCGTATCGGCCAGGTAGGGGGAAAGCTCCACACGGCGCGGAGCAGGAACGATCAGGTATCACTCGACATCCGGCTGTACCTCCGGGACGAGGTGGAACATATCCTCGATCTGGTCGCAGATCTCCAGGGGGTCCTCGTTCGAACGGCCAGGCGGGAGATCGATACCGTTCTCCCCGGATACACGCACCTGCAGAGGGCGCAGCCGGTTCTCCTGGCGCACTACCTCCTCGCGTACTGGGAGATGCTGGACCGGGATGCCCAGCGCCTGAAGGAGTGCCGGGGGCGGATCAACGTCATGCCTCTGGGATCGGCTGCCCTGGCGGGGACGGGGTTCCCCATCGACCGGGACTATGTAGCCCGTCTGCTGGATTTTCCCGCGGTATCGAAAAACAGCATGGATGCGGTTTCAGACCGGGACTTCGTTGCGGAATTCATCTTCGACGCTTCGATGCTGATGATGCACATGAGCCGCTTCTGCGAAGACCTGATCCTCTGGTCCGGCGCTGAGTTCGGCTTCGTTGATCTGTCCGATGCCTTCACCACCGGGAGCAGCATCATGCCCCAGAAGAAGAATCCCGATGTGGCTGAACTGATACGGGGGAAGACCGGCCGCGTTTACGGAGACCTGACGGCGATACTGACCGTTCTGAAGGGGCTCCCCATGACCTATGACCGGGATCTCCAGGAGGACAAGGAGCCGCTCTTCGATGCGGTTGACACGGTCACAGCCTCTCTTGCCGTTCTTGCGGATATGACGGAAAACATGACATTCAACCGAGACAGGATGCTGGAGGCCGCCGGGGGGGGGTTCTCGACGGCGACGGATGTTGCGGACTATCTGGTCATGAAGGGGGTCCCCTTCAGGGAGGCGCACGGTATCGTGGGACGCCTCGTGGGGTACTGCGTTGAAAAAGGGAAGGACCTGCCCTCCCTGACCATAGAGGAAATCCGTCTGTTCTGGAGGGATGTCGACACAGGTATCTATACCTGTATGAGGGTAGAAGGTTCGATCAACGCGCGGAACATCACCGGTGGCACGGCCAGGGAGGCGGTGCTCAAGAGAATAGCAGAGATAGAATCTACGGAACGTAAAATCCGATAGGGAGAGGTCTGCGTATGATACAGAGGAACAGAGGATGGAGATTTCTCATATCTGCAATACTTTTTATGGCCCTGCTTTGCGCCGGCTGCGGGAAGAAAGCGGATCCGCGTTATCCTCATGCGAGTTATCCCGAGAAGGTCTCCGATCTTGCGGTGTCTGTCGACGGGGGAAAGGCCATCCTGGAATGGGGCATCCCCGGTGAGTGGGATCGCGCGGGAGAGGCCAGGATCTTCAGGAGCGCGTTACAGAAGGGCGGCAGCGATTGCCCGAATTGCCCCCGCATATATGCCATTGTGAAGTATCTGCCGCTTCGTGATGCACGAGCGGAGGAAGGGGAGAGATTCAGGTACGTGGACACCACCATCAGGAGAGGATTTTCCTATTCTTACCGGGTAGTGATATGCACGTCCTCTGATATATGCGGAGAGGAATCAAACACTGTGGAGATCGATATCCCCTGAGCGAGGAACGGGCGGCACCACATGCATTATTTCCACTACATAGACGATCGGCTGTGGTGTGAAGAGGTGCCGGTTTCCACGGTGGCACAGGCCGTGGGGACACCCTTCTATCTGTACAGCCACCGGACGCTCAAGAGACATTTCGAGGTCTTCGATTCCGCGTTTGCAGATATACCGCACATCGTCTGCTTTTCTGCAAAGGCAAATTCCAACGGGGCCATCCTCAGGATATTCATCAATGAGGGGGGCGGCGTGGACATCGTCTCCGGGGGTGAGCTCTACCGGGCCCTCGAGGCCGGGGCCGATCCCCGCAAGATCGTCTATTCCGGTGTCGGAAAGAGAGAGGAGGAGATACGGTACGCCCTGGAGAGCGACATCCTCATGTTCAACGTTGAGTCCCCGCAGGAACTCGAGGCGATTGATGCATGCGCCGGAAGAATGGGCACCGTTGCGCGGATATCGTTGCGGGTCAATCCCGACGTGGATCCCATGACGCATCCCCATATATCCACCGGGATGAAGGAAAATAAATTCGGGATCGATATCAAACGATCCCTTGAGGAATACCGGCGTGCCGAACGGCTGAGTCATACGGAGGTCATCGGGGTGGATTGCCATATCGGATCGCAGATCACGCAGGTCTCCCCCTTTGTCGATGCTCTGGATCGTCTGAAGAACCTGGTTGTGTCCCTTCGCAGTGAGGGGATCGGGATCAGGTATCTGGATCTGGGGGGAGGGTTGGGGATTACATACGATCAGGAAACACCGCCCCATCCGACGGATTACGCACGGGCCATCATGGAGAAGGTGCGGGATATCGGTTGCACCTTCATACTTGAGCCGGGGAGGGTGATCGTTGGGAATGCGGGCATCCTGGTCTCCCGGGTCCTCTATACGAAAACCAGTGCGGACAAGAGGTTTATTGTCGTCGATGCCGGGATGAATGATCTCCTGAGACCCAGTCTGTACAATTCGTACCACAGGATCCAGCCCGTCGAGCTCAAGGAACGGGAGGAGATCCTTTCTGATGTGGTCGGCCCGATCTGTGAATCGGGGGACTACCTTGCCAGGGAACGGTCCGTTCCCAGGCTGGAACAGGGAGAGCTCATGGCGGTTATGAGTGCAGGCGCCTACGGTTTTTCGATGTCTTCGAATTACAATTCACGGCCGAGGGTCCCGGAGGTGCTTGTCAGGGGTGATACGTTCCACGTGATACGAACCAGGGAAACCCGCGAAGACCTGGTGAGGGGTGAGAGTATTCCGGATTTCCTGCGGTAGGGGAGGATGTTCGGTGGAAAAGAGAAAAATCTTTAACAGGAGGGGTGCGTATGTTTAAAGGGGCGATAGTCGCGATTGTAACACCGTTTAAGAACGGAGAGGTGGACGAAGAGGCGCTCAGGGAACTGATCGAGTTTCAGATAGAGGCCGGAACCGACGGAATCGTTCCCTGCGGTACGACGGGTGAGAGCGCAACGGTATCACATGAGGAGCACAGCAGGATTATCGAGATCACCGTGGATGCCGTCAGAAAGAGGGTTCCCGTTATCGCGGGGACCGGCTCCAACAGCACAAGGGAGGCCATCCGGCTTACCGAGCATGCCCACAAGGTGGGAGCGGACGGCGCGCTTATGATCACCCCGTACTACAACAAACCGACGCAGGAGGGGTTGTATCAGCATTTCAAGGCGGTGGCCGAGGCCGTACCGATTCCGATTGTACCCTACAATGTGCCCAGCAGGACGGGGGGGAACATCCTGCCGGAAACCGTCGCGCGGCTTTCAAAGATCAGTAATATCGTGGGCATCAAGGAAGCAACGGGAGACCTGAGGCAGGTAAGCAAGGTTGTTGAACTGTGCGGCGATAATCTCGCCGTCCTGTCCGGCGATGACTTCACCGTTCTTCCCATCCTCGCAGTAGGGGGGAAAGGGGTTATCTCCGTCGTATCCAATATCATCCCCGAAGATATGGCTGCCATGATCGATGCCTTCGAGGCGGGTGACCTGCAAAAGGCCCGCGATCTCCACTTCAAGATGAGTCCTATCATGGACGGGTGTTTTCTGGAGACCAATCCCATACCGGTAAAGGAAGCGCTGGTGATGATGGGAAAGATCGAAGATGAGATCAGGCTTCCCCTGTGGAAGATGTCAGATGTGAACCATCAGAAATTGAAGAAGATCATGACCGATTACGGTCTGATCCGGTGAGGGTAAACGCCGTGATAAAGGTAATCGTTACCGGAGCCGCCGGAAGGATGGGGGGGCGCATCGCCACCCTTGTCCGCGGCGACGACCGGATGGAACTGGTGGGAGCGGTAGAGCAAAAGGGACATCCGCTCATAGGGACCGACATTGGGGCATTCCTGGGGCTGGGAGAAACGGGCGTGGTGCTGGAGGGTTCCCTGAGTGCGTGTATCGACCGGGGCGACGTCGTCATCGATTTCAGCAGCCATACTGCCTCTCTCGGACATCTCGGGGTGGCAGCCGGGTACGGCAAGGCCATCGTTATCGGTTCCACGGGGTTCACACCAGATGAGATGGGACAGGTGGCCGGGTTCTCCAAGGAGGTCCGATGCGTCCTGGCTCCCAACATGAGCGTGGGCGTGAATGTCATGTTCAAAGTCCTCAAGGACGTGGCGGCTATCCTGGGCGACGGATATGACGTTGAGATTGTCGAGGCGCATCACAACCAGAAGAAAGACGCACCCAGCGGGACGGCAGTAAAGATGGCCCAGATCGTCGCAGAGGCCCTTGACAGGGATATCGAGAAAGTCGGTGTGTACGGACGCAGGGGGATGGTAGGTGCACGGCCGCAGGCCGAGATCGGTGTTCACGCCGTCAGGGCCGGCGACATTGTCGGCGAGCACACGGTACTCTTCGGCGGCATGGGGGAGCGTCTGGAGTTTACCCACCGTGCCCACAGCCGCGATAATTTCGCCCGGGGGGCGATCCGGGCGGCATTGTGGATTGTGGACCAGGGGAACGGTCTGTATGATATGCAGGATGTTCTGGGCCTGAAGGATTAGGGCAAAGGGTGCCCTCGTGGATGATGGCGTGATCTGCTTTCTGGGCATAGGATCCAACATGGGGGATCCTGCCGCAAACTGCGCCCTTGCCGAAAGACACATCTCCGGCATAGACGGCGTCGCGGTCCTGAGGCACTCATCGCTGTACCGAACCCAGCCGGTGGGACTTGAGAAACAGGAGTGGTTCGTCAATGGTGTCATCGAGATACGGACCACACTTGGACCACATTCCCTCTTGGAAGGCGTTCTCGGTGTAGAGGACAGGATGGGGAGAGCGAGGGAGGAAAGATGGGGGCCGCGGATCATCGATATCGACATCCTCCTCTACGGACAGGCGGTTATCCATGAGGACAGCCTTGTCATACCGCACCCCCGTCTCCATAAACGACGCTTTGTGCTTGTTCCTCTGGATGAGGTAGCCCCCCATGCCATACATCCTGCGTTCGGCGTTTCCGTGAGGGGTCTGCTGGACAGGGTCGGGGATGACAGTGCGGTCGAATTGCTGAGCGGTGCGTGGAACCGCCCCGGGGTTTGAGATGATCCGGTTAGTAATTGCAGGTATTATCGTATATGTGGTATATCGCTTCCTGAAACCCCTGTTCGCTCCGGCGGAGAGGGTGTCGGGGGGTGCTTCCGAGAAAATGCCCCGGATAGAAGGGGAAGACCTCGTCAAGGATCCACAGTGCGGTAAGTATGTTCCAATAAACAGCGCCTGCAAAGTCACCCTGAACGGCAAGACGCTGTATTTCTGCAGCAAGGAGTGTCTCGAACGATACAAAAGAGAGAATAGTTAAGGAGAATGGAGCGTATGAAGTTTTTTATCGATACCGGTAACATTGATGAGATCAAAGAGGGGCTGAAACTGGGTATGGTTGACGGTGTCACGACGAATCCCTCTCTTGTGGCGAAGGAAAAGAAGGATTTTAATACCGTCGTCAAAGAGATATTGGCGATAGTAACGGGGCCGGTAAGCCTTGAGGTGGTGAGTGAGGATGCCGAGGGGATGGTCTCCGAAGGGAAGAATCTGGCAAAACTGGCCGAGAATGTCGTGATAAAGGTTCCCATGACGACGGAGGGATTGAAGGCTACCCGGGTGTTATCGGAGTCGGGGATTAACGTAAACCAGACCCTGATCTTCTCGCCGGTGCAGGCCCTGATGGCCGCCAAGGCGGGGGCGCGGTATGTCAGCCCCTTCATAGGAAGGCTTGACGATATCTCCCACACGGGAATGGATCTGGTGGAGCAGATACTAACCATATTCGATAACTATGCCTTCGACTGCGAGGTTATCGTTGCCAGTGTCAGACATCCCCTGCACGTCCTCCAGGCCGCGCTTCTCGGTGCCGATATCGCCACGATTCCCTTTAAGGTCATACAGCAAATGGCGAGGCATCCGCTTACCGATATCGGTATCGAGCGGTTTCTGGACGACTGGCGTAAGGTTCCGAAGGGATAGAATGCGACGTTTTCTGAAAGACTCATTTGCCAGATTGACCGTGCCAAAGGGGAGGAACGAGATATTCAATCTTCCCAACAGCATCACACTCATCAGGCTTGCGGTGATTCCGGTATTATTTCTGTTGCTTCTTTCTCCCGGGAAAATCTTGAGCATGGTGATTGCCGTCCTGTTTATCATGGCCTCCATTACGGACCTGCTGGACGGATACGTAGCGAGAAAGTACAATATCGTGACCACGATGGGGAAGTTCCTGGACCCCGTGGCGGATAAGCTCGTCGTGACGACCGCCATGATCATGATGATCCCCATCGGCAGGATCCCGGCATGGATTGTCGTCATCATCATCATGCGGGACCTGTTGGTAGACGGCCTGCGGAGTATCGCATCGGCCGATGGGATCGTTATCGATGCGAGCCGACTCGGCAAGCAGAAGACGCTGTGTCAGGTTATCGCGGTATCGGCGCTGTTGATACACTATGATACCGTCTTCGGTATCGATGCGCAT
>JAFGSH010000136.1 GCA_016934695.1 Deltaproteobacteria bacterium | reverse complement strand
TGATCGCCTCGGAGAACTTCGTGAGCGAGGCGGTCCTCGAGGCGCAGGGCTGCGTCATGACGAACAAATACGCGGAGGGGTACCCCGGAAAGCGGTATTACGGGGGGTGCGAATTCGTCGATGTCGCGGAGGACCTCGCCATACAGCGGGCGAAGAGGCTGTTCGGCGCCGATCACGTCAACGTCCAGCCGCATTCCGGGAGCCAGGCGAACATGGGGGTTTATTTCGCCACCCTCCAGCCCGGCGACACCATCCTGGGGATGAACCTCTCCCACGGCGGGCACCTGACGCACGGGAGCCCGGTCAACTTTTCGGGGAGGCTCTACAACGTCGTTTCATACGGTGTGGACAAGGAGACGGAGACCATCGATTTCAACGAGGTCGAGGAGCAGGCCAGGAAGCATAAGCCCAGGCTGATCGTTGTCGGTGCCAGCGCCTACCCGCGGACGATCGATTTTGAGGCCTTCCGCCGGATAGCGGACCAGGTCGGGGCGGTGATCATGGCGGATATCGCCCACATAGCCGGCCTCGTCGCCGTCGGTCTGCACCCCTCCCCCGTTCCGGTGTGCGAATTTGTCACCACGACGACCCACAAGACGCTGCGCGGGCCGCGGGGGGGCATGATCATGTGCAGAGAAGATTTCGCCAAGGTGCTGGACAGCCGCATCTTCCCCGGGAGCCAGGGGGGACCGCTGATGCATATCATCGCGGCCAAGGCGGTGGCCTTCAAGGAGGCCCTCGAACCGGCCTTCAAGGAGTACCAGAGCCAGATCCTGAAAAACGCCAGGGCCCTGGCGGATGCCCTGACGGAAGGGGGGGTCCGTCTCGTATCGGGGGGAACCGACAACCACCTGATCCTGATCGACCTGACCGACAAAGGGGTCACCGGGAAAGAAGTCGAGGCGGCGCTGGACCGGGCCGGCATCACCACGAACAAGAACGGCATACCCTTCGACACGAAGGGACCGATGGTCACCAGCGGCATACGGGTCGGCACCCCCGCCCTCACGACACGGGGGATGAGGGAAGGGGAGATGAGGGTGATCGGCCGCCTCATCACCACCATCATCGACGATGTCGCCAATGAAGACCGCATCAGAGAGGTGAAAGAAGAGGTCGCCGCCCTGTGCGAGGAGTTTCCGCTCTACAGGGATCGGCTGGAGGCGCGCACCTGATCCGCACGGTAAACGACGGATCTTTCTAAAGCTTTGTATCCGTTGCGGAACGAGGCCGGCGGCATGTCAACGATGCTCTGTCATTTCGAAGGAGTTTTTACGACTGAGAAAGCTTCGATTTCACCCTGACGGGTGCTATAGTTCCCTGCGGTCGAAATGGCATTTCTTGATTGACACGACGGCAGCGGCATGAGGAGCCGCAGAAGATGAAACCTGGAGCACAGATCGATCGTCCCTCCTGGGATCAATATTTTATGGATATCGTCGACTTGGTGTCGAGGCGCTCCACCTGCCTGCGGCGCAAGGTCGGCGCCATCCTGGTCAGGGACAAGCGGATACTGGCGACGGGGTACAACGGCCCGCCCGCGGGGATCACCCATTGCTCCGAGGTGGGATGCCTGAGGGACAAGCTGAAGGTGCCGTCCGGCGAACGCCATGAGCTGTGCCGGGGGCTGCACGCCGAGCAGAATGCCATCATCCAGGCTGCCCTCCACGGGGTGAGCACGAAGGGGGCGACGATCTACTGCACCAATCACCCGTGCATCATATGCGCCAAGATGATCATCAATTCAGGGATCGAATCTTTCGTGTATAAAGAAGACTACCGGGACGAACTCGCCGAAGAGATGCTCCGGGAGGCGGGGATAGAGGGGAGAAAGCTATGAATTGTCCGTTCTGTTCCAACGGGGAAAACAAGGTCATCGACTCACGGATCAGCAGGGACGGCACCGCGATACGGCGGAGGAGGGAGTGCCTGAGCTGCGGGAAGCGGTTCACCACCTACGAGTATGTCGAGGATGTCCTCCCCGTCGTCGTCAAGAAGGACGGAAGGAGAGAGGCCTTTGACCGGACCAAGATCGTCTCGGGGATCAAGAAGGCCTGCGAGAAGCGCCCAATCAGCATGGAGACGATCGATGACGCGGTGGACAGGATCGAGCAGGATTGCCAGGAGCTCCAGCTCAAGGAGATCCCCACTCACGTGATCGGTGAAAAGATCATGGAGGCGCTCCACGCGCTCGATGCCGTGGCCTATGTGCGCTTCGCCTCCGTGTACCGGGAATTCCGTGATGTGAATGAGTTCATGGAAGAGCTGAAGGGATTTCTCGAAAAGGAAAGCTGATGTTTACCGGGATTGTGGAAAGCGTGGGCACTGTCCAGGGTGTCGCCAGGAGGGGGGATGACGCCCTCCTGACCGTCGCCGTCTCGATGGACCTCGATACTGTCAGGGCGGGGGACAGCATCGCGGTGAGCGGCGCCTGTCTGACCGTTGTCGCCATTGCAAAAGACGGCTTCTCCGCCGATGTCTCGGCTGAGACCCTGGCGCGGACGACCCTGAAGGAGCTGAAGACGGGGGACCTGGTCAATCTGGAGCGGGCCCTTACCCCGAGCACCCCCCTGGGGGGGCATTTCGTCCTCGGACATGTCGATTGCGTCGGCGATATCCGCGAACGGAACGAGCGGTCGAACTCCATCATATTCGGCATCGAGATCGGAGAGGAGGCGGGACGGTATATCGTCCAGAAGGGATCCGTCGCCGTGGACGGGATTAGCCTGACCGTTAACCGGTATGAAAGAAACAGATTTTATGTTAATATCATCCCCCACACCGCCCGGAAGACGACGCTCGGGTTCAAGAGAGCGGGGGACCGGGTGAATGTGGAGACGGATATCCTGGGAAAATACGTGGAACGCTTCGTCCGCCCCGGCGGG
>JAFGSH010000135.1 GCA_016934695.1 Deltaproteobacteria bacterium | reverse complement strand
GGCTCCGACTTCTTCGGCGCCACCACCGTCGCCGAGGACAAGGGGGATCATTTCCTCGTGAACGGCCAGAAGCGGTTCATCGTCGGGGGGGAGGGGGCGGACTTCTTCCTCCTGTACGCGCGGACCGACCCGAATGCCGCCACTCCCCAACAGGCTCTCTCGGCCCTGATCGTCGACCGCGGCCCCGGGGTAGAGACGAAATACCAGTACGGCCTTATGGGGTGCCGCGGGGGCGGGACCGCCCGTCTCATCTTCAAGGATGCCAAGGTTCCCAAGGAGAACGTGGTGGGGAAGATGAACGGGGCTTACGACGTCTTCAACACAATGATGATCCCCGAGCGGCTGGGGACCGCGGTGATGACCATCGGGGCGGCCCGCCCCGCCGTCGAGATCGCCACCAATTACACCTCGCGCCGGAAGGCCTTCGGGCAGATCATCGCCCAGTTCGAGGGGGTGAGTTTCCAGGTGGCCGAGGCGGTCATGCTCCTCGACGCGGCACGGGCCATGGGGTACGCCACGGCGCGCGCCGTGGACGAGGGGATCGAAATGCACCGGATCCGTCGCATGGTCTCCGAGTCGAAAAAGTTCATCACGGAGTCGTGTCAAAAGGCCGTCCACAACGCGATGCAGGTCGTCGGGGGAATCGGCTACACCAACATCTTCCCCATCGAGCGCATTTTCCGCGACGTGCGCCTCTCCTCCATATGGACCGGGACCAGCGAGGTGATGTCCATGATCATCGCCCATGAGTGGTACCGGGAGTTCCTGATGGGGAAGCAATCTCGCCTCGCGCGCGACTTCGAGGCCGACGCCGAGGAGGCGGAGGCCGCGGACGAGAAGATATACGAATAGCCGTTCTACCTGACCAGCAAAGCGATCACCTCGATGTGCTGCGTCTGGGGAAACATGTCAATCGGAAGGAGCGCCTTGAGGGAGAACCCCCCGTCGACGAGGCGCCCGACATCGCGCGCCTGGGTGGCGGGATTGCACGACACGTAGACGATTCTGCCCGGCCGCAGGCGGGCGATCGCCGCCAGCGTCGCAGGGGTACATCCGGTGCGCGGCGGATCGAGGAGAACGGTATCATACTGCGCCCCCTCGCCTGCCATTCCGGTCAGGACAACGTCCAGGTCCCCCTGTATGAATCGGGCGTTGGTGATGTGATGTCTCTGTGCATTTTGTTCCGCACACCGGACGGCCGGACCGCTGATCTCCACACCGGTCACCTCCCGGACACGGGGGGCAAGAAAGAGAGAGAAGAGACCGGAACCGCAGCAGGCGTCCAGGACCCGGTCGGATCCTTCGAGAGCGCATAACTCGACGGCCCGTTCTACCAGCGTTTCCGTGAGAGACAGATTCCCTTGGAAGAAACCACCGGAGGGAACGGTCAGATCGATCTTTCCGACCCGTCTCGTGACAAGCCGTCCCGGAGGATAGGGGTATCCGGACCACATAATGTATCGCGTACGGTGCGTGAGAGGTTTCCCGGTACCGAGCCGTTCCCGGAGCCGGGCAAGTTCGCTATTGATCGATTCATCGACGATGGCACAGTGATCGATATCCACGACCTCCCCGCCCACGGTATCCATAAAACCCAGACGCCCCTTTCCCCCGACTGAAATCCCGTGGAACTCCGCCTTCCCCCGGTAGCCGAAGGGGCGGGGCGAGGGAATGATACTCCCCACCGGCGGGGCGGTGACCTTCCCGATCCGCTCGAAGGTCTCCGCTACCTGTCGTTCCTTGATCCGGAGCTGAGCCTCGTACGTCAGATGCTGGTACTGACACCCCCCACAGCGGGAGAAATAGAGGCAATCCGGTTCGGTCCGGTCGGCGGATGGTGATATGATCCGTATGATTTCACCTATGAGGTAGTTTTTTTTGACCATGACGATCCGCACCTCAATGACGTCTCCGGGGGCGGTGAAAGGGACAAAGATGACCACCGGGCCGACACGGCCCACACCATTCCCCCCGAAGGCCACCGATTCAATGGCCACCTCGGCAATCTCCCCTGCGCTTATGGTCTGGTCCATCATGTGCCCCTTATACCCCGCCGGGGTCAACCGGACAAGGGAAAAGGGACCGGGATTTTCCTTTACAATCAGGGGGAATGCTGATATTTCCGTACCTCGGTTTTTGCGTGCCGATACACATGCCCATGGATAACAGCAACATACACCGTATTCAGAAAGACGGCCGGGAGATCATTCTCATCGGGACGGCACACGTCTCCCGTGACAGCGCGGATCTGGTGGAGCAGGTCATCGAGGAGGAGCGGCCCGGCACCGTCTGCGTAGAGTTATGCCCGTCACGGTATGACGCGATCATGCAGAAAACCGACTGGGAGGAGATGGATATCCTGAAGATCATCCGCCAGAAGCGGACCTCTCTTCTGCTGTCACAGCTCATCATGGCGTCGTTCCAGAAGAAGCTTGCCGCAAGATTCAAGATCAACCCCGGCGAGGAGATGATCCGCGCCGTCAGGAAGGCCGACGAAACGGGGGCGCAGGTCGTTCTTGCCGACCGCGACATCCGCACAACCCTGAAGAGGACGTGGAGCTCCATGCGCTTCTTCCGGAAACTCCGGTTTATCTTCGAACTGATCTCCTCGCTCTTTATCGACGAAGAGATCAGCGAAGAGGATATCGAAAAGCTCAAGGAACGTGACGCCCTGGAGATGGCCCTCGAGACCTTCGGGAAGGAGTTGCCGGAAATCAAGACCACCCTGATTGACGAGCGGGATCGGTACCTCGCCCGCCGTATCGATGATGCGCCCGGCGAAAAGATCGTCGCGGTCGTGGGGGCCGGCCACGTCCCGGGGATTCTGGAGAATCTCGGCAGGGATATAGATCTGACTGAACTCAATACGGTGCCACCCAAGGGTGTCGTGGGTCGGTACCTCGGATGGGGGATCTCCGCCCTCGTCATCGGCCTGATCGTCGCGGGATTTTTTCAGTCGGGAGGCGAGGCAAGCCTCAATATGATCAAGTGGTGGGTCCTCGTCAACGGGGTCCTCGCGGGATTGGGGGCCCTCGCGGTCCTGGCCCATCCCCTGACGATCCTCGCCTCCATCGCCGCGGCCCCGCTGACCTCGATCAACCCCATGATAGCGGCCGGGTGGGTCGCCGGTCTCACGGAGGCCGCCCTGAAACGGCCTCAGGTAAAGGATTTCATGGATCTCAAGACGGATATTGCCTCGGTCAGGGGATTCTGGCACAACAAGATCACCCGCATCCTGCTTCTCATCATGTTCGTCAATATCGGGAGCGCCGTTGGGACGTTTCTTGCCATCCCCCTGATGATGCGGTTTCTGAATTAGATGGAAGGACTGTCATGAACCGTTCGGAGAAACAATCGATCCTCTGCCCTAATTGCCGGAGGTTGATCAATCGTGACGAGCCGGCCTGTCCCTATTGCGGACTCTCGCGGCCCGGTTCGGGGTGGAAACTGCTCCTCCCGACGAACCTCCTGAGTTCCCCCTACGATCTGATCAAGTACATCATCTACGTCAACGCGGCATTTTATATTTTCTCTATTCTCCTCAATCCACGGGGGCTCGGCATGTCCGCCAACCCGCTCTCTTTCCTGGCCCCTTCCACGCACAGTCTTCTCCTCCTGGGGGCAACAGGAACCCTTCCCATAGACAGGCTCCACGGCTGGTGGACGCTCCTCTCGGCCTCATACCTCCACGGGGGGCTGCTCCACATCATCTTCAACATGCTGGCCATGCGGCAATTGGGAGTCTTTGTCCTGAATGAATACGGACTCTATCGGTTCTTCATTATATATACCCTGACCGGGATCGCGGGGTTCTATCTCTCGTATCTCGCCGGTATCCCTCTGACCATCGGCGCCTCCGCCAGCGTCTGCGGTTTGATCGGGGCAACACTCTATTACGGAAAGAGCAGGGGGGGAATATACGGAGAGGCGATCTACCGGCAGGTCATGGGATGGGTCATCGGACTTGTCCTCTTCGGCTTCATGATCCCCGGGATCAACAACTGGGCGCACGGGGGCGGCATTCTCTCAGGGATCCTTCTGGGATTTGCGATGGGGTACCGTGAGAAACACCCGGAGAATCTCCTTCACCGGACACTCGCGATAATTTGCATGGTGCTGACTGTGGGGGTCCTCATCTGGGCCGTCCTGCAATCCGTGTACTATTCCTT
The DNA here is from genome assembly GCA_016934695.1 of Deltaproteobacteria bacterium. The sequence continues at coordinate 592 of JAFGSH010000135.1, read as the reverse complement.
TATGGGATAGGAGAGGGGGAAGAAACCATTGAAGATCATCCTGGCAGGCCACAATGTCGATTATGAAGTGATCAATGCGTGCCGCACAGCCCTGGAGGGAGAGGATCGCCTCACTCCCGAGACCCTCTGTGCCGCCTACGCCCGCATCAGTCGAAATCCTCTCCCCGTCGATGAACTCAGAAGGGTTGCGCGGGGGGAGGTCGAAAAGGCGAGGCAATCCAATCAGACAATTGTATTCGGAATGGGGCACAGTTCCATCGCCGAGCATGCTATCTTCAACATCGATATCTTGGGGGTCTCCCGTCTTGCGGTGGAGGAGATCGAAAAGTTCCGTCTCTGTTCATACACCGAGAAATCACAGCGCTACATCCGCTTGGAGGATGACTTCGTCGTCCCGCAGGAGGTGAAGAATGCCGGACTGGAGGGGCCATTTGTCGACACGATCAAGGAGCAGAACGCCCTGTATCACGAGCTGTATGCCGCCCTGCGAGAGCACCTCTTTGAGAAACACCGGGATATGGTGGCCGATCCGTCCAACCGTCCTACAGTGGACGGCTGGGCGAAAGAGGACGCACGGTACATCGTCTCCCTC
>JAFGSH010000134.1 GCA_016934695.1 Deltaproteobacteria bacterium | reverse complement strand
TGTATCCAGCGCTGCATGGGACACGACGCCATCAACGCCCTGGCCATCTGCACCAAGGAGATAGACGAGGTCACCGGGACCGAGTACCATCAGCGGTTCCTCACCTACCTCAAAGGATATCAGTCGGAGGACCTGGACGGCACCTGTTCCCAGACCGACGCCAAGGGAGACCGCCTGAAACGCCCCTCCCAGCAGGAAAACCCCGATTCCTACGTCCATATCGTCGAGAAGAGAGAGGACGGGATCGTGGTGCGGGGGATGAAGATGTCCATCACCCAGGCGGCCTATGCGGACGTCTTCTTCGTGGTCCCGACACGGGCCCTCATGGAAGAGGACGCGGATTACGCCGTCGCCTTCGCCGTCCCCGCCGACGAGGAGGGGATCAAGGTGATCACGCGCCCCGTCTGGCTGCGGGACAAGGATGATCCCGGTGCGGCCCCCTTCTGCACCTACGGCGTCTCGGATTCGGTCATCGTCTTCGACAACGTCTTCGTCCCCTGGGAGCGGGTCTTCATGTGCGGCGAGTGGCAGTACGGCAGGAGACTCGCGCTCCTCTTCGCCGATTCCCACCGCCACAGCTACAGCGGATGCAAACCCGGGGTCTCCGACGTCCTCTGCGGCGCCACGGTACTGGCGGCCGAGGCGAACAACGTCGCCAGGATGTCCCACGTCAGGGAGAAACTCTCCGAATATGCCGGGGCGGCGGAACTCGCCTACGCGGCGGGGGTCGCCGCAGCGGTTTTCGGCGAGAAGACCGCAAGCGGCGTCTTCTTCCCCAACGAGATCTACGCCAACGTGGGGCGGCGGATGACCGGAGAGTCGATCTACCACGAGTACAATATCCTTACGGAGATCGCCGGCGGCATCTCGGTGACGCTCCCCTTCGCCGAGGATTTCGATGCGCCCGAGACCAGAGAGGACCTGGAGCGGTTTATCGTCCGGAACCCGGCTATCTCCGCCGAGGATGCCCTGAAGATCTGGAAGTTTGTGGAAAACGTCGGCGCCTCGCCCATGACGGCCTGGTACCTGATCGCCGGCGTCCACGGAGGCGGGTCTCCGGTCATGGAGACGATCGCCCTGAACATCGGCTACGATTACGACGAACGGAAGCGGCTGGCCCGGTACCTGGCCGGCATCGATGCCGAGTTCGACGATTCGAGGATGCGCTCCCTGGAACCCTCGTTCGGCGACGGGCTGATGGAGAAACGAACAATCAAGAAACCATAGATACCGTGATACTCCCCGCCTCTTCAGGCGGGGAGTATCACACGTCTTGCGCGAGATATTCTCACTTGGCCAGCTGTCCGCCGTCGTTGACGAGGACATGCCCGGTCATAAAGGCCGACGCGTCCGAGGCGAGGAAGACGGCCACACCCTTCATGTCGTCAATACGCCCGATCCGGCGCATGGGGATGACGTCCAGCGTCGCCTCATAGGCCTCCTTGAACTCGGGTTTCTCGATGTAGGCCATCATGTCGGTACCGAAGAAACCGGGGGCGATGGCGTTGACGCGGATCTTGTACGGGGCGAGCTTGACGGCGAGATTCATCGTCAGGAGATTGACGGCGGCCTTCGTCGAATTGTAGGGGACGGCGGGATGGGCCATCTCATCGGACCCCCGGAACCCCATGACGGAGGATATGTTGATGATGGTTCCACCCCCCTGCTCCTTCATGATGTTGGCGACCTTCTGCGCCATGATCCACACACCCCGGACATTGACATCGAAGAGATAATCCCACTTCTCCAGGGGGAATTCCAGGGTCGGCGCCCCCCACGTCGCACCGGCGTTATTTACCAGGATGTCGATCCGGCCGAACCTTTCCCTGACCGTCTTCAACATCCCGTCGATGTCCTCCTCCCTGCTCACATCGCAGGCAATGGGGAGAACGGTGGCCCCGTACTCCTTTGACAACTCGCCGGCGGCAGTTTCGAGGTTCTTCATCTTGCGCGAGGTAATGACGACATCGGCCCCCGCCTCGGCGAGACCGGTGGCGATGAATTTACCGATACCACGACCGCCCCCCGTGACAATGGCGACCTTCCCGTCGAGACTGAACAGATCCTGCAGTTTCATGGGAATCCTCCTCCTTATACATTATTGTAAAAGCCTCTCCATCCATATATGCCGGGCTCGTGCCGTGTCCTTACACCAAGGCGCCGGAAGATGCAAAACAATTTCATCCCGTGCGAGCGACATCGAGGATACGGTGAAACTCCTTTCGACTGTACGCCTGCATCTGCCTGATCATGGTCTCACAATAAAGTAGGAAAAAGCCCGTTCGAAGACCCTGACAGGGGGACTAACTCGACCGGGGTATCACAATATAGTAGAAACAGAGACATTCATACCTCCGTATATGAATTTTTATTTGACCAATACCCCACAATATAGTAAACAGAACGGCTTCTGAACCTTGATTGCAGAAGCCTTGAGCCGCGCGGGGCGAAAAGCCCCTGTCTTCTTCCGTCACCGCTCCCCGCCGAAAGGGATTGCGGGTGCGGGCAACGCGGAAGAAGTCGAAGCAGTGCCAGGCATGGCGTCTCGGCCGCTTGAAAAAGGGAGACGCTCCCTCCGATGGCCGCATGAAGAGGGAGCGATACCATTCGGACCAAGCTCGGCTATCGCACGGACGGTTCATACATACTTAAGGTCCGGGCGGTTTCTTGCGTATGACGAAGGGGAGCGACCCCCACTTTCCCGGAGACCATACCAGCGTGATGACCGATCGGCGGAAGATCGTGCGGCCATCCGGGGTGAGAGGATTCCATGGCCAAGAAGAATTTTACGGTAACGGTAGACAGAACGATCTGTAAGGCATGCGGCATCTGTGTCGCCTTCTGCCCGGTCTCGGTCTTCACGACGGATCACGATGACAAGGCGGTTGTCACCTACCCGGAAAAATGCACCGGATGCCGGCAGTGCGAGCTGCTCTGTCCCGATTACTGTATCGACGTCGAGGAGATTGCCCATGGCTGATGCGAAACTGCTGCAAGGAAATGAAGCCTGCGTGTTCGGTGCCCTGGCGGCCGGGGTCCGCTTCTTTGCGGGGTATCCAATCACTCCCTCGACGGAGATCGCCGATATCTTCGCCCGGGAACTCCCGAAGGTGGGCGGAAAGTTCATGCAGATGGAAGATGAGATCGCCAGCATGGGGGCGGTGATCGGTGCCTCCTGCACCGGATCCAAGGCGATCACGGCCACGAGCGGACCGGGATTCTCTCTGAAACAGGAGAACATCGGCTTCGCCGCCGAGGCGGAGATCCCCTGCGTTATCATAGATGTCATGAGGTATGGCCCCAGTACGGGCCTCCCCACCAGTCCCTCGCAGGGGGATTTCATGCAGGCCCGCTGGGGGACCCACGGTGATCATGCGATCATCGTGATCGCGCCCTATACGGCACGGGAGGCCTACCGCGAGACGGGACGCGCCGTCAACCTGTCGGAGAGATACCGCATCCCCGTCATCATTCTCATGGATGAGATCATCGGACACCTGAGAGAGCGAGTCGAGTTCAAGGAAGAGGATGTCGTCACGGTCGTCGACCGGAAGGGACCGGCTTCCGGGGTGCCCTATCTCCCCTTTGAAGATACCGATGATCTTATACCTCCCTTCGCCAATTTCGGCGATGGATACCGGTATCATATCACCGGCCTCATCCACGACAAAACGGGATTCCCGACCAACGACCCCGAGACGATAGACCGCGTGATGAGACGGATGAATGACAAGCTCGACCTCTATCGGGAAGAGATCGTCAGGGTCAAGTATGTCGACGTGGAGGCTGCCGATGTCCTGATCATCGCCTTCGGGAGTGTTGCCCGATCCGCTGAAGAGGTAGTCCGGAGCATGAAGAAGGCCGGGAAGCGAGTGGGGCTTCTCAGGCCGGTGACCCTCTGGCCCTTTCCCGACAAAGAGATCCGCGAGGCGGCATCGGGAAAGAAGGCCATCATCGTGCCCGAGATGAACCTGGGACAGATGGTCCGCGAGGTGGAACGGGCGGTTGCCGGTGAGGCACCCATCTATCCCCTCAACAGGATCGACGGGCAGCTCATCACGCCGCATGAGATCAGCGATCTCATCGAGGAGATACTGTAAGATGGACGCCATCCATAAACAATACCTGCGCATGGACAAGCTGCCCCACATCTGGTGCCCCGGCTGCGGGAACGGGACGATCATGAGCGCCTTCATCCGCGCCGTCGACAGGCTGGGATACGACAAGAACGAGGTGGCGGCCGTATCGGGGATCGGCTGTTCGGGACGCATCACGGGTTACCTGGATTTCAACACCCTTCACAC
>JAFGSH010000015.1 GCA_016934695.1 Deltaproteobacteria bacterium | reverse complement strand
ATCAATGTGTTGTTCTTATAGGGCTAATTACTGTGGTTGGTATACATCGAACGGCTTAGATCCCCCCCCGGGGTATCAATACCAGAGCTCTCAGTGTTGGGGACGTATAGCAAAGCTTGAATTGCTGTGTCAAGGAAAAATTTCGACAATCTTCGATTACTTTTCCTTCCGGTATCCAACGCAAAAATATAACTGAATTATCCTCTCGCCTTATGTCAGGGACTGAACAGTGTGCCCCATACGGAAGACCATCCCTGGTCCACGATACCTTATGAACAAAAAGGTAACTCGCTCGAAGGACTCAAACAATCAGTCCTCCCCGGCGTGAGGCCTGGTTCAGTTTCTGACCGTACGCATTCTCCGAACGTCGGTCCCCGATACAGCCGCGGTCTTTATCCCGAACAGGTCTTCAGCGTTCCGCGATGTCTTCCTTTCCACCTCTTCAAGAGGGAGCCCCTTGACCTGGGCGATCCGACATGCGGTGTATGCCACATATGCCGGTTCGTTCCTCTTTCCCCGCTTCGGTTCGGGGGAGAGAAAGGGACAATCCGTCTCCACCAGCAGCCTGTCAAGGGGGATTCTTCTGACAACGTCCCTGAGCATATCCGACTTCTTATAGGTAATCGTACCGGGGATCGAAATATAAAAGCCCATATCGAGACACCGCGCGGCCATATCGTAATCACCCGAAAAGCAGTGGATCACCCCTCCCCGATCGCGCCTCCGTCCCTGAAGCATCTCGATGATCTCCCTGTGGGCCTCGCGATCGTGGATTATCACCGGGAGATCAAGCTCCCCGGCCAGTTCGAGCTGCTCGCCGAACCGCCGTATCTGCACATCTTTCGGTGAGAGGTTCCTGAAGAAATCCAGGCCGATCTCACCGTAGGCGACGACTTTGTCATGTCGTGCCAACTCCCTGAGCAGATCGTAGGTCGTCTCATCGATCCCCTGAACGTCGTGGGGGTGCACTCCCACGGAGGCGTAGACGGCACGGTACCGTTCGGCAAGGGCGACCGCTTTCTTGCTGTCCTCAAGGCTCAACCCAACCGTGACGATGCCGTCGACACCATTCTCCCGGGCCCTCCGTACGACGGCCTCCCGGTCACCGTCGAACTCATCCATCTCAAGATGAGCGTGAGAATCGATCAACATCTATGTCCCTTTCCCTGTAATGTCAATCACATGCATTGATCCGTCACCTCAGACGGGGATCGAGGGAATCCCGTATCCCTTCCCCCAGCAGATTGTACCCCAGGACGGTTATCAGGATCGCCAGCCCCGGATAGAGCGAGAGCCACCAGGCGATGTCAATATTGTTTTTACCCGCCGTGAGGATGTTTCCCCAGCTCGGCGTGGGGGGCTGCACGCCGATCCCCAGGAAGCTGAGTGCCGATTCCGTCAGGATGGCCCCCGCGACACCGAGGGTGGCGGCTACCAGGACGGAGGCCATGGCGTTGGGGAGGATATGCCTGAATATGATGCGCAGATCGCCGGCACCGATGACACGGGCCGCCTGCACAAAATCCCTCTCTCTGAGAGAGATGAAGTCCGCCCTCACCAGGCGGGTGATTCCCATCCAGCCGGTCAGGCCTATGACAATCATGATATTCCAGATCGACGGCTCCAGTATGGCGATCACGGCAAGGATCAGGAAGAAGGCCGGAAAGCAGAGCATGATATCGACGAAGCGCATGATCACCGCATCCACCCACCTCCCGTAGTATCCGGCAAGGGCGCCCAGGATGACCCCGATCAGGAGGGAAAAACCGGTTGCCACAAACCCCACCTTCAGTGATATGCCGGCGCCCCATATCATCCGGCTCAGGACATCACGCCCTAGGTGATCCGTCCCGAACAGATGTGCGTGGGAAGGAGGGGCCAGCACCTCGCGTAAGTTGATCTCGTTCGGTTCATAGGGAGAAAGCCAGGTGGCACCGAGGGACACGACGAAAAGGAGGAGGACGACCACCCCCCCCGCCACCGCCATCCGGTTTCTCAAAAATCGATACCAGAAATCCGTCTTCATGAAATTCCTTCTTTACCCGCGAACCGTTACGCAACCCGTATCCGCGGGTCCGCCACGGCGTATGAGACATCAGCCACCAGATTGCCGATCAGGGTCAGGACCGCCCCGATGAACAGGATCCCCATGACCACCGGGTAATCCCGCGACATAACGGACATGTAGAAGAGCTGACCCATTCCCGGAATGGCGAATATCGTCTCGAAGATCACGCTCCCCCCGATCAGGCCCGGGATGGAGAGTCCCAGGATCGTGATGACGGGGAGGAGCGCGTTCCTGAGCGCGTGCTTGTAGATGACGACCCGTTCGCTGAGCCCCTTGGCTCGGGCGGTGGTAATATAATCCTGCCGGATCACCTCCAGCATGTTGGAACGCATGTAGCGCGAGAGTCCCGCAAGCCCTCCGAAGGCCGAGAGGAAGACCGGCAGTATCAGGTGCTTCAGCAGGTCAAGAACCGCGGCGAGGGGGGAAAGATATTCGTAATTCAGGGACCGGATTCCCGATATGGGAAGCCAGCTCAGATTCACCCCGAACAGGATCATCAGGAGGAGGGCGAGCCAGAAGGTGGGAACGGCAAACCCGATAAAGACAATCACCGCCGTTATCCTGTCGAAGAGGGAGTCCTGACGCACCGCCGAGAGTACGCCGATGGGGATGGCGACCAGGATGATCAGGAGCATCGAAAGGACGTTAATAATGATGGTAATCGGTATCCTCTCCGCTATCTTGTCGATGACGGGCCGGTGATCGGGGGAAAAGGACTGTCCCAGATCGAGGGTGGCGAGTCGTCCAACCCACAGCAGATACTGTGTATAGATCGGTTTATCGAGATCATACATCGCCTGGAGACGCGCCTTTGCCTCCGCCGAGACCCGCGGGTTCAGGTCCGTCTGCAGATCGGTGGGGGAACCGGGGGCCAGGTGGATCACGACAAAACAGACGATCGTGATCCCCACGAGGAGGGGAATCATCAGGAGCAGGCGTTTAAGGATATATCTGAGCACAGGAATCCACCTCGTCTGCCAGTCCCATCTTTCTGATGTTTTCCAGTGTCCGCCACAGGTCTTCCTGTGTGTGCGGCTCCAGCGTCACGATCGGTCGGACACCCTGCTGCCGGAGCAACCCGAAAAACCGCTGAAAGGGGAAGGTCCCCTCCCCCACCGGCAGGTGCTCGTCGACGCCGCCGTGGTTGTCGTGGAGGTGTACCTGGCCGATCCGGGGACCGAGGGCATCCATCCACTCCTCGAGGCCCGACCGGGAAAACGCGTTGAAGTGCCCGGTGTCGAAACAGAAGCAGATATTCCGCGACCCCCGGAATGTGTCCAGCAGGAGACCGAGATACTTCGGACTGTTTTCATATACATTCTCGATCGCCACCTGTGTTCCCATCTCCGCCGCCGCCTCTATAAAACCGCCCCAGGTATCCCTGCTGCCCTCCAGCCATTTCTCCTCGTGTGAGACATAGTAGCGCTCATCGAAGGCGGCGTGACAGACCACGGACCGCGGCCTGAAACAGGGTACCAGATCGAAGACCTGCCTGAGACGCTCCACGGTCACCTCCCGCACCTTCCGGTCCACGGCGCCGGGCCTGAGGTCGAAGAAAGGGGCGTGCAGCGTCACGGAAAGACCCGCGCCGCGGAGGGCATCCGCCACCTCACAGAATTCCTTCCGGCTGAAACGGTCGAGGACGAAGCAATCCAGGCCGATCTCCGGGTTGATCCTCTCCTCCAGGATCACGGCAAGGTACTCATCAACCAGCATCTGGAAGGGCATATTGACCTGGACTTTTCTCAGTATATCGTGCATATTGGACACATCCGTACAGAGGTATACGACACAGCTCCGGCGCCGTACTCTTTACCACACTGTCTCCGTTTTGACAACAGGTCTGCCATTTTCTGCTTGCAATTGCAGACTCTTCTTGTTAGGTAGCAGCGCTTATCACAGCAGGATCAGGGGCCGTTAGCTCAGTCCGGCAGAGCAGCTGACTTTTAATCAGTTGGTCACCGGTTCGAATCCGGTACGGCCCACCATTACAAAGAGGGGCGCCCTGTTCGGGCTGCCCCTTTCCTTCCCGTGTCTCACCTCCAAGCCAAGACGCTTTCACCAAAATCGTCATGGATTCCGGGCAACACTGAAAAGAGAACCGGGCAATCCACAGAGTTGTTGACAGATATGTTGATAACCTTGTGGATCGAATGCGCAAGTGCTCTAGAACCTCCTCTTTATACCGGATTGCCTACAAGATGGGCATACATTATATTCCGTGATATTAAGTGGTTACGCCTTAACATTCTGATTTTAACCGGCTAAGATCGGGGAGCCCACTGTTCCGGATCTTCTGATGGGATTATGGACACGATAAGCACCGTAATCAGGTCCGTCTCCTCGTTTTCGTGCTCATTTCAGGTATTGACCGTCTCTGCCTGCCGGTAATCTCCGTACGGCAACGCCGGTTTTTTTACAACTCCATCAAAGTGTGATATCTACACGATGCTCGACGCGGACAGGGAGCCGAAGAATACCATATGACAGCATATACCCGGAAAGACCATATCGCATCAAAGAAAAGGATGCATGCACGCCGTCGCCCGAGAGGGGACACCGGGCACACTCGCTGGAAAAGCCGGAAAGCGGTGGAGCCGCGGGTCGATCCCGCCCTGGAGGGGGTGTTCTCCCGCATCGGGACCCCGGACCCTGCGCCCTTCAGACCCGATCCCTTTCAGCTCGACGCCCTCGCGGCCATACAGAGGGCCGATTGTCTCGTGACGGCCCCGACCGGGGCCGGTAAAACGTGGATCGCCGAGAAGGCGATCCAGTTGATCCACGAGAAGGGCGGCCGATGCTGGTACGCCTCCCCACTCAAGGCACTCACCAACTCGAAACGGACAGAGTTCGGGGAGACCTTCGGCCATGACAACGTCGGGATCCTTACCGGAGACGCCAAGGAGAACGCCGACGCCTCCATCATCGTGGGGACAACGGAGATCCTGAGAAACAAGCTCTACGAGGCCATGCACCGGGGTGAAGACCTCCCCTACGATCTCGTCATACTGGACGAGGCCCATTTTCTGGGGGATGAGGACCGTGGCGTGGTATGGGAGGAGATCATGATCTACCTCCCCGTCAGGATCCATATGCTCCTCCTGTCCGCCACCGTCGGAAACAACCGGGAGATTGCGGGATGGCTGAGCTCTCTGAGAAAGAAGGAATGCGTCGTCGTGGAGGATACCGATCGGCCGGTTCCCCTCCACCCCCTGTTTCTCGATCCGGCGGGGACGGTATCACCACTCCTGGATGGCACCGCACTCCACGACGTCTCTTCATCGTGGTGCGCGCGGAACAGAAACAGGAGATCGTTCCGGGGAAAACTCCCTCCCTTTGACAGGATCATAGAAGCCATGCGTACCTTCAACCTGCTGCCGGCAATCTTCTTTCTCAAATCCCGGGGAGAGTGCGACGCGGCGGTGGAGTTCTGCGCCCTCTCTTCCGACCGCGGGAACGGGGGGACCTTTGATCGGGACCTCGGCGACATGCTCGACCGCCATCCCTATCTGAAACGTCACAAACAGTTGCAGATCCTCCGTCGTGCACGGGTCGGAGCACACCACGGGGGGCAGCTCCCGGCATGGAAGTCCGTCGTGGAGACCATGATGAAGAAGGGATACCTGGACGCGGTGTTCGCCACATCCACGGTGGCCGCCGGGGTGAACTTTCCCGCGAGGAGCGTGGTACTGTTCAACTCGGATCAGTTCAACGGCCACGAGTTCATCCCCCTGGACGCAACCGCCTTCCACCAGATGACCGGGAGGGCCGGCAGGCGGGGACAGGACAACATCGGTTTCATGGTGATCTTCCCCGGAAAATTCATGGACCTCGATCATATCAGAAAGCTCTTCTTTGCAAACCCGGAACGGATAAGCAGCCGCCTGCGGAGTGATTTTTCGATGGTTCTCAATCTCCTCTTGTCCCACACCCCCGAAGAGATCCGGGACGTCTTTGAACGGTCGCTGGCGGATTATCAACACCGGAAAAAACAAGGAGAGACGACCCTCTGGAGAGATTTTAACCGGCACTTGGACTTTCTGAAGGCGGAGGGTTTCGTGGACCCACAGAACCGCCTGACGGAGGATGGGACCTGGGCCTCCCAGTTGAGACTGGATCAGCCCCTTCTGATCGCGCAATGCCTACGGGAGGACGCCCTCCCACGCGACAGCGAGGTCCTCCTCGCCGCCGTTATCGCGACCTTCGCCTGTGACAGGAGCTCCACCACCGTGATAGCCAAGAGCTCGCTGCCGAAACGGCTGAAGAAGGCCTGCGACCGGGTATCGAGGGCCGTTGCACCCCTCTCAAAGAGGATGACGGAGGCGGGATTCGAAACTTCCCCCTTCCCTCTCTGGGCCGCAGCGGCCATCTCCGGCTGGGCGGCGGGGGTGGAGTGGGACCGCATCATTCAGCGGATAAAGATGGCGGACGGCGACCTTGCCATGCTGATATCGAGGACGGCGGACAGCCTCCACCAGATAGCATCCCTCAAAGATACACATCCCCAGGCAGCGGCCCTTGCCGCCGAGGCGCGAAGGGCCATCCTCAGGGAGCCGGTCGTGTTCGATTGACGAAATCCTTATCTACATGATTCGATGCCCATGATATTGACTTGACAACCGGCATCCTTGCATTGTATGTAGCGCGCTCCAGGGTCAGAAAGTGACCTGGTTTCACCCGTTGTTGAAGCATAAGAATTCCGCTACGGCCAAGGGGAAGACTTCGGATGCAAGGTTGCGGTCTCTGCACCGCAATTACATTATAAAAAACGAAAAACGGAGGTAGCGTTCATGATTAAGTCAAGACTGTGTGATCTGCTCGGGATCAAGTATCCCATTATGCAGGCGGGTATGGGCCCTTTCAGCAACAACAATCTCTGCGTCGCCGCAGCCAATGCGGGGTGCCTCGGATTGCTTTCCACCAGCGGTCTCTTCAACAAGCATGACCAGCCCTGGGTTTATAACGCCTTTTGCGACACCGGCGAGGCGAACCGTGACGACGACATGGCCACGGTGCTGGAAACGGTTCTGAAACGAACCCACCGTCTTGTTAAAGACAAGGGCGGCGTCTTCGGCCCGAACGTCATGGTATCGGCGGAGCTCAAAGAGTACTCGAAAATCATGATCGAAACCGCCATCAAGGCCCGGGAAGAGAATCCCGAAATGAAAAAGACCCTCAAGGTGATGTATACCTCCGCCGGCGATCCGATGGGGTGGGAAGACATGATCAAGGGGGCGGGATTCATCTGGGTTCACATCGTTCCCTCCGTCAGAGCCGCTCAGCGCGCCAAGAAGGCGGGTGTTGACGTGATCGTCGCGTCAGGCCATGAAGGGGGTTTTCATACCCACTGGGAACCGCTCCACTCCATGGTGCTGTTCCCCGCCGTGGTCGATGCCGTATCCGATGAAAACACGCTCGTGGTCGGCGGAGGAGGAGTCGGTGACGGGAGGAGTCTGGCAGCT
>JAFGSH010000133.1 GCA_016934695.1 Deltaproteobacteria bacterium | reverse complement strand
TATTTCACGATCATCCATCAGGTAGACGCGATGGACGAGATGACCCGGCTCCTGGACGAGGGGACGATACGGGCCGGATTGCGGATTCCCGCCGGATTCGCAGGGGATATCCGGGCAGGCCGTCCGGCGCAGGTGCAACTGATAGCCGACGGCACGGACAGCAACACCACGGCCATCATCCTCGGCTATGCTGATGGGATTATTGGCGATTTTAACGGGCGGTTGCAGGGGCGCCAGGCCGGCGCCGTCCCGGTGGAGATGGCGGTCCGGGCCTGGTTCAACCCCAACCAGGAAAGCCCCCTGTACTATGTGCCGGCCCTGATCGGCTTGATGCTCCTGATATTCAGTCTCATGCTCACCAGCATCGGAATCGTCAGGGAGAAGGAGATCGGGACCATCGAGCAGGTGATGGTGACACCGATCCGCAAGATGGAATTTATCCTTGGGAAAACGATTCCTTACGTCATCACCGGGTATATCTCCATGACCCTGATGTTTATCCTTGCCGTTCTGGTCTTTGACGTCCGTATTCACGGCAGTATCCTTCTCCTCTATGGGTTGACGGGGATCTATCTGTGCGGCAACCTGGGACTCGCCCTCCTGGTGAGCGCCAGCGCAGGCACGCAGCAGCAGGCCCTCCTGACCGCCTTTTTTATTATCATGCCCTGCGTCCTGCTCAGCGGTTTCATGTTCCCCATCCACAACATGCCCACAGCGGTGCAGTATGTCACCTGGGTCAACCCGATGCGCTGGTACCTGGAGATCCTGCGCGGGGTGGTGATGAAGGGGGTGGGGATCCGGATACTCTGGCCGGCGGCGGCGGCACAACTGGTCCTCGCGATCGGGTTTATCGTCCTCGCTTCGAAGCGGTTCAGAAAAACGTTGAAATAGCAATTAATTGCAGAATCATATTGCATGCAATCGTCAGAGGTACTATTGCCGGTTGAACAAACGCAGGCCGTCTGCTAAAAAGCTGGTAAGGAGCCCCTGCACCTGTCGGATGTCCGACAAGGACGAAACGCGTGGGTCATACACGGTTCCATCCACGAAGAAAGGAGCCTACCAGTGGAAATATACTATGATATGAACGATTTGCCGTGGGAGAATCACCCGACGGTGCCGAATGTCTCGATCCAGAAGATGATAACACGGGCGCAGTTCGGACCGGAAAGCCCGTCAATCCTCACGGTGCGGATCCCGGCCGGCGTTGAAGTGCCTGAACATGTGCACGAAAACAGCGAAGATATCCTCTGCATCCTCTCCGGAAAGGCAACGATGTGGGTGGACGGAACCGGGAAGATTGCGCTGTATCGGGGGGTTGTGGTGCGTGTCCCGCGGAACACCCGTCACCGGATATACGATGTGACCGAAACACTCTTGATATACGATGTCTTTTCACCCGGGACTCTGTAGATCGGTCGCGAGATTCCTCCCCCCTCCCCCCACTGCCCCTTTCTGACGTGAAAATCCTTGAATAGCGTGTGCGTATCGGGTATGAATCTCAAAACCGGGAGATATCCTGTGGTTTGTCCGGGACCGGAGGGGACGCAACAGCATGCAAACGTATAAGAAATGGTTTCTGGCTGCCAGACCGTGGTCCTTCACGATGACGGCCGTCTCGATCAGCGTGGGTGCCCTGATGGGTGCCGCGGACGGCGGGTTTTCGTGGGGGCTGTATCTGCTCACCGTCGCCGGGGTGATCTTCATGCACGGGACGGCTAATCTGGTCAATGATTACTATGACATACTGAGCGGGGTGGACACGGTGGAGGTCTCAACCGCGCAGTATCGCCCTCACCCGCTGGCCGAGGGGTCCCTGACCCTCACGGAGGTCATGATCGAAGCGGTGTGTATGTTCGCGTTCGCCGCGGCGGTCGGTATTTTTCTCGCCGTCACGAGAGGATGGACCATCCTGATCCTGGCCCTGGTCGGTGCCTTTGCCGGCATCTTTTACACGGCACCCCCGTTCAGGTATAAGTATTTAGCATTGGGGGAGTTTTCCGTTTTTCTGATGTGGGGACCGCTGATGGTGGAGGGGGCGTACTTCGTACAGCGGCAGACCCTGAGCCTGGATGCCCTGTGGGTGTCGCTCCCCTTCGGCGTGCTGGTTGCCTTGGTGCTCTTCGCCAACAACCTCCGTGACACCGCGGATGATCAAGGGCGAGGTATTCATACCCTGTCGACGTTAACGGGATCGCGAAGGGGGATATGGGTCTACGTGGGGCTGGTTGCCTTTGCCTACGCCTCGGTGGCGGTGATGGCCTTTACCGGTCCACTGAATCCCTGGTCCCTCCTGGTGCTCCTTTCTCTTCCCCTTTTTTTCAGTCTGCTCAAACAGATGGTCCGGAAACCCCCTCTGGATGCGGACGCGCAAACGGCAAAGCTCAACACGGTATTCGGCATCCTGCTCCTCATCTCTCTTCTCCTTGAGCGGCTGGCGTCATAGGGGCGCGAGACGTTGCCAGTAACGACGGAACGGTTGATGTGACTTGATTTCTAATAATTCTGAGGTGTTGGGAGCCTAACGTGAAACGGCCGGAACCTTCCCGGATTCTGTTACTGGTAACAATTGCCCTCGCCAATGTCCTCTGGTTTGCGACTTTTTACCTCGCCGCCGGCAGCTTCTGGATCAAGATCGGCATCTCGACGGTGTTGCTTGCAGCACTCTCCTGGTGGATACGGCCGGTGGAGAAGGGGCAATTCCGCCTGAATACGCGGGCGCTCCTGCTCGGTCTCCTCTCCGCCGTGGTGTTGTATCTGCTCTTTTGGATCGGGAAGGAGATATCAACGGCCCTTCTCCCCTTCGCGGAGCGCCAGATCGGGGGAATCTACGGCAAGGGGGCGGAGACCCCTCGATGGATGATATTCCTGTTGCTCCTGCTGGTAACCGGCCCCTGTGAAGAGCTGTACTGGCGCGGTTTTCTGCAGGACAGCCTTATGGAGCGATTCGGGGGCCGCGGGGGGTGGCTGATAACCACCGCCCTCTACGCCGGCGTGCACCTGTGGTCATTCAATTTCGTGCTGATCGGGGCGGCCGCCGTCGCGGGCGCCTTGTGGGGCCTGATGTACTGGCGCATCGGCGCCCTGCTCCCGGTCATCATCTCCCATTCCCTGTGGAGCGCCGTCATCTTTGCCGTCGTGCCCCTGGCCTGAAAGTGCTTGACAATTATTGTAACAAATGTATTATCCAACCGTTACGTTCATTCAGATGTTCTCATGCCCGGATCCGCTTTTTGTACTGCCGCCCAGAGGGTGCTATGAACGGATTATACCCCAGCCCCGTTTCTCACACAGAGACGGGGCTGTGCGTTTAGGGACCTGTCGGCCGGCACGAAGGCCTGGGGCGTGAACCGTCCCGGTCCTCGCGGCGGATTCACCGGGAGCACGGGAAGAGGGATGGCGTACTGGATCGCCGCACAACTGGTAGTAATCCTCCACGTCGGATTCGTCTGTTTCGTGGTGCTCGGCGGGTGCCTGGTGTGGCGGTGGCGGTGGGTCCTGTTCCTGCATATCCCCGCCATTCTCTGGGGGGCGCTCATTGAATTCCGGGGGTGGATCTGCCCGCTGACACCGCTGGAACAGTGGCTGCGGCGGGCGGCCGGGCAGGCCGGATATTCCGGGGGGTTCATCGAACACTACCTCCTCCCGGTGCTGTATCCGTCCGTTCTGAGCCGGGAGATGCAGGTATTTTTCGGTACGGGTGTCGTCGTGATAAACGTCATTGTGTATGGGTGGCTGATAATCCGCAGTCACAGACGATAGCGGGACGCACCGGTATAGCGGCGGGCAACCTTTCAAAGGGGGGACAATGGACGGCGGCAAGCTGAACGCAGGGAGAACCGGCGGACCGAATTCCGGGAGCTACCAGGACCTCCTCGAGGATCTGGGATTCGGGGCCGTGGTGGTGGATGCCGAAACGGATCGTATCCTCGATATCAACGCCATCGCATTGACGATGTTGCAGGTGACCCGCGAAGAAGGGATCGGCCAGGAGTCCCGCCGGTTCATCGGCCCGTCCGTCGGCTCCGGGACATCGGCGGTCCCGTCCGAGTGGGTCCTGTACCGCAGTGACGGACAATCCATCCCTGTCCTCAAGAGCACCCTGCCGGTAACCATTGGTGGCCGGAAGGCGCTCCTGAACAGCGTGATAGATATCTCCCCCCGCAGGCAGGGAGAGACGCTGCGGGACAGCGAACTCTACGACGCGCTGACCGGCCTGGCCAACCGCGCCCTCTTTGTGGACCGGCTGGGCCGGTGTATTGCGCGGGCTCAGAGGCAGAAAAACTTTTTATTCTCTGTCCTGTTGCTGGATCTGGACCGGTTCAAGTTTCTCAACGAGAGGTTCGGCCACCGCATGGGAGAGCAGACCCTGGTGGCCGTCGCCGAACGGATGCAGAAGACCCTGCGCGGCGTCGATACGGTGGCGCTGCAGGGAGACGTGACACATACCCTCGCCCGGATGGGGGAGGACAAGTTCACCATCCTGCTGGAAGGGATTCGCAGCAACGAAGACGCCGTCCGTGTAGCCCGGCGGATTCAGACGCTCTTCGATCAGCCGCTCCAGGTGAATGATCAGGAGGTCTTTACCTCCGTCAGCATGGGGATCGCCACGTATGACGGCAAAGACACCACCGCCGAAACCATGTTGCGCAATGCGGACATTGCCCTGTACCGCGCCCGGAAAATGGGACGGGGGAGTTATGCCGTCTTTGATACGGTTATGCATGCCCAGGCCGTCGAGCGCATGAATCTCGAGTTCGATCTCCGCCGGGCCGTCGAGCTGGAACAGTTCTCGCTGGTGTTCCAGCCGATCGTATCGCTGGTGACGGGGAGGATCATCGGTGTGGAAACCCTGGTGCGGTGGCAGCACCCCGAGCGCGGCGAGATCATGCCGATGGAGTTTATCCCGGTAGCCGAGGAGATGGGGCTGATCATTCCCATCGGCCTCTTCGTCCTGCGCGAGGCGTGCCGCCAGATGAAACACTGGCAGGATCGATTTCCCTGCGATCCCCCCCTGACCGTGGCGGTGAACCTCTCCGGCCTGCAGGTGCGCCAGCCCGATCTGGTGGGGGAGATCAGGAAAATTCTGAGAGAGGCGGGGCTGGCACCCCGCACGCTGCACCTGGAAATTACCGAGACGGCGCTCCTTGAAAACGACAGGCAGACCATCAAGACACTCAAAGCGCTGAAAAAGCTGGGAGTCGGCCTGCACCTGGATGACTTCGGCAAGGGGTATTCGTCGCTGAGCTACCTGCACCACTTCCCGATCGATGTCTTGAAGATAGACCGCATGTTCGTCCAGAAATTGAACGGAGACCCCCGCAAAACCGGGATGGTCCGCTCGATCATGGCAATGGCCCACAACCGGGGGATGGAGGTAATCGCCGAGGGGATCGAAACCTCCTCCCAGTTGCGCTGCCTCAAGGAGATGGCCTGTGAACAGGGGCAGGGGTTCTTTCTGTCCCGTCCCAAAAAAGCGGGGGCCGTCGAGCGCCTGCTGTCAAAGCAGGAAAAAGGCGCGGCACTGCTGTAAATACATGGAAGAGGATTTCACTTACCCTCCGGCGGCTTGCCGGCGGGGGTGATCCCGAGAGGAGAGGCAATGATGAGACGATATATGGCGGGGATGCTCTGCGCTTTCCTGTTACTCGTGAGCGCCGGGGTTTCGGCTCAGGATACCGTCATGCAGGTGTCGACGATAGACGCGCTGGTGGCCGGGGTGTACGACGGCACGATGTCCTGCGGCCGGCTGCTGCAGTACGGAGATCTGGGGATTGGGACCTTTGACCGCCTGGAAGGAGAGATGGTGGTTCTGGACGGCACCGTGTATCAGGTGAAGGGGGACGGCACGGTGCACACCCCGGGTCCGGATATGACGACTCCCTTTGCCGCCGTCTGCCGGTTCGGAGCGGACGGCACCGTCGCGGTGACGAAGGGGATGGATTTCAAGGCATTGGAGGAGGCGATCGACGCCTCCGTCGTGAACAAGAATCTCTTCTACGCGATCAAGATACAGGGGACCTTCTCGTACATGAAAACGCGGAGCGTTCCCGCCCAGGATAAGCCGTACCCCCCTCTGGCGGAGGTAACCAGACATCAGAGTGTCTTTGAGATGCATGATATTGCGGGGACAATCGTCGGTTTCAGATGCCCGCCCTATGTGCAGGGGATCAATGTTCCCGGGTATCACCTGCACTTCATCAGCGATGACCGTATGCGGGGCGGTCACATCCTCGATCTCGCCGTCGATCAGGCAACCTGCCGTGTTGATCGATGCAACCGCTTTCTGCTGGTCCTCCCAACGGAGGGGGAGGCCTTTCAGCAGGTCGATCTCTCGAAAGACCGGAGCAAAGAACTGTATCAGATCGAAAAGTAATCGTTCCCCCCTCCAAAGAACGGAATGGCCATCATGCGGGCGGCAATTTTTGACATGGACGGCGTCCTGATCGATTCGGAACCGCTCTGGCGGCGGGCCGAGCAGGAGGTCTTCGGGAACGTGGGGATCGCCCTCACGACGGAGATGTGCATCGGAACGATGGGGCTGCGCCTGGACGAGGTCGTAGCGCACTGGTACCGGAAGTTTCCCTGGGCGGGAAAGAGCCGGCGGCAGGTCGAAGAAGAAATCCTTTCGGAGATGTACCGGCTGGTGGCGGACGAGGGAGAGTCTCTGGGAGGGGTGTATGAGACCCTGGAGCGCCTCCGGGGAGCGGGCCTGATGCTCGCCGTCGCTTCGTCCTCCCCCCTGGGCCTGATCGAGGCGGTCGTCGACAAGCTTGATATTCGGGACTTTTTTCACGTCGTGTGCTCCGCGGATGAGGATGCCCTGGGAAAGCCCGATCCGGCGGTCTACCTCCGGACGGCCGATCGGCTGGCGGTTGATCCCCGCGAGTGCCTTGCCTTTGAAGATTCGCTGCTGGGGGTGCGTTCCGCGAAATCCGCGGGGATGACCGTCGTGGCCGTGCCTGCCCCGGAGCAGTACGACGACCCGCGGTTCCGCGAGGCGGATTACAAGGTGCACTCCCTCTCGGAATTTTCGTTTGCGATGATGCGGGCATAACGGCATGGATATAGAGATCTGGATAACGTTTGTGTGTGCCGCTGCAATCCTGCTGGTGATACCGGGTCCGACGATCCTTCTGGTATTGAGCCAGGCGATCGCCCACGGGCGGAAGTCTGCGATTCCCCTGGTCGCCGGTGTTGTATCCGGCGACCTGACGGCCATGACGCTTTCCCTCCTGGGGCTGGGCGCCGTCCTGTCCGCCTCGGCCGTCCTGTTCACCGTCCTGAAGTGGATCGGCGCCGTATACCTGGTCTTCCTCGGCGTCCGTTTGTGGCGTTCGCGGCCCGACGATGAACGGCCGCCTCCTCCCGCGGGGATCCGTGCCAGGAGCTCTTTTTTTAAGAGCGCGTTCATCGTGACCGCGCTGAACCCCAAGGGAATCGCCTTCTTTGTCGCGTTTCTGCCTCAGTTCGTCAATCCGAGAGCATCGGTGCCGCCCCAGTTGATCATCCTGGGGGCCACCTTTCTGGTGCTTGCCGGGATCAATGCGTCGGTATATGCGGTTTTTGCGGGACGCATGCGCGACGCACTGAACAACCCCGCTGTCCGCAGGTGGTTCGACCGCGCCGGCGGGACGGTTCTGATCGGCGCCGGGGTGCTGACCGCCGCCATGCGGCGATCGTGAACGGCGGCTCCGTCTCACCGCGCTTCTTGAAACTCCTTGACATTTTTCTCAATGCCTGTACAGTTTACCTATCCGAGAACAGATAGGTGAACAGGCGTAGACCCCTTTGTACCGCGGAAGAGGGAAAGATATGGAGTGGTGGCGACAACCCCGTGACTCAAACCGAGTGCGGGGGTGTGCCGTATGATTCCCGGTCTGTCACGTAACCGGGAATGTCCGGATTGCCAATACCGAAGGAGGATATCATGACCTTGGAAGCAACGCGGAGCATGCTGGCGTGGTGTTCGCTCATCAACATCGGGCTGTTGCTGGTATGGTTTTTGTTCTTTCTCTTCGCCCGCGACTGGATGTACCGGATGCACAGCACCTGGTTCAAGATCCCGGTCGACCGGTTCGACGCCCTGCACTACGGCGGGATGGGGCTGTTCAAGATCGGGATTCTCCTCTTCAATCTGGTACCCTACCTTGCCCTGCGCATCGTCGGGTAAGGGGGCGTTTGAGCACCGATGAACACGATCAAAGCGGTTATCTTCGATTGGGGAGGGGTCCTGATCGACGACCCATTCTCCGCGGTGGTCGCGTACTGCAGCGAGGCGCTGGGTGTCCTGGAGGAGCGGTTCGCGCAGGTGCGTGAGATGCACTACCCGGAATTCCTGAAGGGGTTGATCTCCGAGAAGGAATTCTGGCACAGGGCGTGCGGCGACCTGCGGGTGCCGCCGCCGAGCGCCCCCTCTCTCTGGGGGGAGGCGTTCCGCAAGGCGTATGTCCCCCGGCAGGAGATGTTCGATCTGGTCACTCTCCTGCAGGGGCGCGGCTACCGGACGGCGCTGCTGTCGAACGCGGAAGAACCCGCCGCTCAGTACTTCCAGGAACTGGGCTATCCCATGTTCGATGTACTCACCTTTTCATGTCTTGAACACACCGCGAAGCCCGAACGGGAGATCTACGAGCTGACCCTCCGCAGGCTCGACGTCGCCCCCGCCGAGGCGCTGATGATAGACGACCGCGAGGACTACCTGGACGGCGCGTGGGATGTCGGCATCCGCGCCCTCTTATTCACGACCGCGGAGGATACGATCGCGTCCCTGCAATCCTGCCTGCGCGCCGGGTGATACCAGCCAGGGCCAGGCCCGGGTATGCAACAAGGCGGTGTCTCTCGAAGGAGTTTCACGACTGACATGCACGGATGGCAATCCGAAACAGTGCCGGATCGAGAGGTGACGTTATGGGTATTTTTACCGACGGGCACATGAAACTCACCCGCAGGCTTTTCATCAAGGCATCGGCATTTTTCTGGATCGCCCTTGCCATTCCCAAAACGGTCTGGGCGTTCTTTGTGAGGCTGTTGCGGACCCGGACCGTCGAACAGGAGGCGTTTGTCTTCGACCCGATCGACGGGACGATTCACTGGAGAAACAGCGCCGCCCGGGAGCCGTACCGGTTGGTTGTGGAGGGTCTGGTGGAAAAGCCCCGAGCCTTTTCTTATGAAGAGCTGCTCAACTTGCCGCAGGTTGTCCAGTCGTCTGACTTTCACTGCGTCGAAGGGTGGTCGGTCAAGGACATCCGGTGGGGCGGCATTCGCTTCTCGGAGATTGCCGGGATCGTTCAGCCGAAGCCGGAGGCACGGTACGTGGTCTTCCACTCCCTCGGCACGACTGCGGAACCCGCCCCGGGGGTCGATCACTATATCGAGTCTCTTCCCTTAGAGCGGCTCCTGGACCCCGGGCAAAGGTGCCTGCTGGCCTTGCGCATGGACGACGCACCCCTCACCTTCGACCGGGGGAGCCCCCTCCGTGTGGTCTCGCCGTATGACCTTGGGTACAAGGGCGCGAAATACGTCACCCGTGTGGTCTTTTCCGCGGAGCAGACACCGGGCTGGTGGACCCTCGCAAATCCGATCTATCCGGTGGATGCCCCTGTTCCTGCTGAACGGCTCAAGGGACGTTAGGCATCATCACCTCCTATGGTCATTCATGCGATATCCCTAAGCGTCTGGAAAACGGCAGGCCATCCGCCACACGTCTTACCGGAGGAGGTATACATAGTGATCGGGCAATCGCCGGGGACATCATCGGATCGGTCTACGAGCCTCGGCCGAAAATACACAACGTACGGGGGAGAATCGTTGACGGAGAAAGAGATGCGCACGGCATCCAACCGGCCCCTCAAACGGATGTAAGACCCCACCGCTCAAGGGCGTCGTGATGCAGCTCAATAGCCGACCCAGGAGTCAGGAGGACACGATCATGGCACTCTGCAAAAAGGTTCTTCGGCTGGGTGCGCTCGCGGTTCTGGTGAGCGCCCTTCTGTGCTGCGGGGAGACCGGGGTGAAATCTCCCCCGGAGAGCAACTCGATCCCCTTCAAATCGGCCACCGAGCTGGCAGGCGCCATTCGGAACGGCGAGATCAGCTCCGTCGATCTTCTCAACCTCTACCTCGATCGCATCGAGCGGTATAATAAAAATATCAACGCGGTCGTGGCCCTGGACACAGCCGCCGCCCGGGCGCGGGCGGCGGAGGCGGACAAGGCACTGGCCCGGGGCGAGATATGGGGGCCGCTCCACGGCCTGCCGATGACCGTAAAGGATGTGTTCGAGGTGGTCGGCATGCCCGCGACATCGGGCGATACAACCCTCAGAGATTACATCCCGGAGAGCAACGCAACAGCCGTACAGCGCCTGATCGACGCGGGGGCCGTCATCTTCGGCAAGACCAACGCGCCCTACCATGCGGGTGACCACCAGAGTTACAATAACGTCTACGGGACGACGAACAATCCCTGGGATCTGTCCAAGACCCCCGGCGGTTCATCGGGCGGCGCGGCCGCGGCCCTCGCCGCGGGGCTCACCCCCCTCGAGCTGGGGAGCGACCTGGGGGGATCGATCCGCCTGCCTGCCGGCTTCAACGGTGTGTTCGGGCACAAACCCACCTTCGGAATCGTTCCGAGATACGGGCATATCCCCCCCATGCCCGGCCAGGTCCCCCCGCGGGTCATGCCGATTCTGCCGATCTGGGTCGTGGGACCCCTCGCCCGGAGCGCCGATGATCTGGAGCTGGCCCTGGAGGTGTTGACGATGCCGGGCGGCGGGGAAGAAGGTGGCGCCGATTCGAAACTCCTGCCGGCGCGAAACCGGCAATTCAAGGAGTATCGCGTTGCGGTGTGGCTCACGGATCCCGATCCCGCGGCCGAAATCGATGCCGGCGTCCTGGCGACGCTCCAAAAGACGGTAGAACGGCTGCGTGACGCGGGTCTCTCGGTAGAGGAGGCGCACCCCGCCGTCGATCTGGGTAAGACGCGCCTGTTGTGGTATCAGATTGTCGGCAAATTGATGGCCGGGGCATTGCCCCTCGACGAGGGACTCGTCGCGAGGCAGAAATCGGAGCAGGACCTGTGGGCCGCCTTCTTCGAACGGTACGACGTGCTCCTCGCCCCCGTTTCGCCGACCGCCGCCTTCCCCCATGACCATCAGGAACCGATGCAGTCACGCAGAATCGTGATCAACGGCCATGAGAAGTCGCTGCTGGACAGCAACGTTTCCTGGATTGTGCCGGCGACGGTGGCCGGTCTGCCGGCGACAGCGGCGCCGGTGGGATTGACCGAGGCGGGTCTGCCGGTGGGGATACAGATCATCGGCGCCAGGTTCGAGGACCGGACGACCATCGCCTTTGCCCGCGAGCTGTCCAGGCTCCTCGGCGGGTTCACGCCGCCGCCAGGCTATGAGGAGTGACCCGTGTACCTGGCGGGGCGGCTCGCTGGATAAAAATTATTGACAAACGTCATAAGAGGAGTAGCATTCAGGCGTTACATTCGTTCACACATGCTTCATACCCGGGTTGTGCTTTTTAAAGAAAAAAAGAGGGCCCCTATGATCTGACCACATACCCCGTTTCACATTCTGAGGCGGGGTTTTTTCGTTTCATCACTTCCGGTGTGCAGAATGAGCCTTTCGCATCTTATTTTATGAAGCGACACATAGGGAAGTGAAGATGGGAGCAACAAGACAAGGCATACGCTCCGGGAGTTCCCAAGCTTGCGGGTCTGCTGAAAAATCCGGCACACAGCCGAAACTGCTCGACCGCCTGCGTCTTGCGCTGCGCTCACGCCATTACAGCAGGAAAACGGAACAGACCTACTGTCACTGGGTCAAGAAATACATATACTTCCATAATGTGAAACACCCCGATGAGATGGGAGAAAAGGAAATCAACGCATTCCTGACCCACCTGGCGGTAAAGGAAAAGGTCAGTGCTTCCACACAGAATCAGGCCCTCAGCGCGCTTCTTTTTGTGTACAGGCATGTGCTGAGCCGTGAGGTAGGCGACTTGGGGGGCGTAATCCGGGCACGAAAACCGACTCGATTGCCCGTTGTAATGTCAAAGGCTGAAGTGAAAGCGGTATTGGGCAACCTGAAAGGTGACAAATGGCTGATGGCATGCCTGATGTACGGTGCCGGACTGGTGAAAAGGGTGACATGTCATACGTTCAGGCACTCTTTCGCAACGCACCTGCTTGAAGACGGTTATGATATACGAACG
>JAFGSH010000132.1 GCA_016934695.1 Deltaproteobacteria bacterium | reverse complement strand
CTGGTGGCGCCGATGATCTTCACCCCCCGGTCGTACGCCTGCCGGTAAGGGCTTCCCCCCGCAAAGGCGGGGAGGAATGAGTGGTGTATGTTGATGATCTTCCCCGGATACCGGCCGACAAAGTCGGGGCTCAGTATCTGCATGTACCGGGCCAGGACGACCAGGTCGATCCCCGCACTCTCCAGTTCGGCGATCTCCTTCTCTTCCTGTTCCCTCTTATGTTCCGGAGTGATCGGATAGTAGCGGTAGGGAAGCCCGAAGAGATCGGCCAGCGGCTCCATATCGCGGTGGTTGCTGATGACCAGGGGTATCTGTGCCCTGAACTCCCCCATCCGGTGTCTCAGGAGCAGGTCGTGGAAGCAGTAGACATGACGGGAGACGAAGATCGCCATCTTCGGCACATAATCGGAAAAGTGCATCGTCCAGCGCATCCCGAACCTCTCCACGAGGGGAGAGATCGCAGTATCCAGTTCGTCCCGGGCAAGGGTAAACCCTTCCAGATCCCACTCCACCCGCATGAACAGCATATTCTCGGGCTGCATCGAGTACTGATCCGCATCCAGTATGTTGCCGTTATGCTCTGCGATAAAGCCGGACACCGCGGCCACGATCCCCTTCTGATCGGGGCAGGACAGGAGCAGGATGGCCGTTGTCTTTTCCATCGGTTGTGATCCCTTCTTGAGAGATTCTGTCCATATATGAAATCGTGGTTCCAAGTCAAGAAAGGTTTGCCAAAAGCGGGTGGTGTGATATAACGTCTCCCCATCAATTGCCCCTGTGGCATAGGGACGGGAGACACCGATGACCCTGGTGAAAGAGATGCCGCTGCCCAACGGACTGGTGATGCAGGTGTGGGACCGATCGCGCTCCATCGCCTCCGACACGACAAAGGTCGAGCTGCGGGTAACAGTGCCGGTCACGGTCATGGAAGAGCATTTCAGCGACCCCGAACAGTTTCAGTGGGTCGTCGAGGTATTCGGTCCGCAGATAGCGTACGAGTACACAAAAGAGCGGACCTTCGTCAGCACGCCCGACAGCGGGAAGGTCTTCGACGAACTGCTGGAGGACTTCCGGCGAGATTCCCTCCCCTACCTGTCGAGATCGGACTTTCCCGCGCGCCTCGCCCGGTCGAAGCTGCGTGAGATACTCAGGCACCCGCACAGGTACCGGAAAACGGACTCTGAACCACACTAACAACTGACGGAGAGACACCATGGACAAAAAGGTTTCTGTAATCGGGGCCGGTTTTGTGGGTACGATGGCCGCCCAGAGGATCGCTGAAAAAGACCTGGCCGATGTCGCCCTGATTGACATCGTCGAGGGACTCCCCCAGGGAAAGGCCCTCGACATCATGCAGTCGGCACCGATCGAGGGATTCGCCGGCAGGGTAACCGGGTCGAACGATCTCGCGGATGTCGCTCAGTCGGATATCGTGATCTGCACCGCCGGCTTCCCCCGGACCCCGGGGATGAGCCGGGACAAACTGGCCCTGAAGAACGGAGGGATCGTACGGTCCGTCATCGAAGAGGTTGCGCTGCACGCCCCCCACTGCATCATCATCATGGTGACCAACCCCCTCGACGTGATGACACACCTCGCCTGGAAGAGGTCGGGGTTCCCCTCCCAGCGGGTGATGGGGATGGGGGGGGTCCTCGACACCGCACGCTACCGGGCATTTCTGGCCGAGGAGCTCGGCGTGCCGCCGTGTGACATCGAGGCTCTCGTCCTGGGCAGCCACGGAGACACGATGGTCCCGGTGGGAATGCACACCACCGTCAAGGGCATCCCCGCCGGCAGGCTCATGGCAAAGGAACGCCTCGACGCCATCATCGAGCGGACCAAACAGGGGGGGGCCGAAATCGTGGGACTCCTCAAGTCCGGCAGCGCCTGGCACGCCCCTTCATCCTCGGTGGTTGCCATGGTGGAGGCGATCCTCACCGACAGCAAGCGCTGTCTCCCCGCCTCGGCACACCTGACGGGGGAGTATGGCATCAGCGATATCTATATCGGCGTTCCGGTGAAGCTCGGGGCGGGGGGGATCGAAGAGATATACGAGATAACCCTTGCGGGCGACGAGCTGGAGGACCTCCGGCGATCGGCTGAAGCGGTCCGCGAGACACTGAGAAAGCTTGAGACCTGATGCAGCATTCATCGATTGAGGATCTCCTCCCCCTCGTCCAGAAGCCGGGGAGGTATATCGGGGGAGAGATCAACGCCACACGGAAGGATCGTGCCGCCTGCCGGCTCACCTTCGCCCTCGCCTTCCCCGACGTGTACGAGATCGGCATGTCGCACCTCGGCCTGCAGATCCTCTATGCCGTCCTGAATGACGACCCCGCGGTTGCGGCGGAGCGGGTGTACGCCCCCTGGCCGGATATGGAATCCCTGATGAGGGAGAGCCGCATCCCCCTCTCATCCCTCGAATCGGGGACCCCTCTTTTCGAGTTCGATATCGTGGGTTTTTCGCTTCAGTACGAGCTGTCCTACACGAACGTCCTGAACATGCTGGACATGGGGAGAATCCCGCTGTACGCCGCAGAGCGAGGAGAAGACACACCGATCGTCATCGCGGGGGGGCCGTGCGCCTTCAACCCCAAACCGGTGGCCCCCTTCTTCGACGCCTTTGTCATCGGGGAGGGGGAGGAAGTGGTCGGGGAGATTGCACGCGCCGTGATACAAGGAAAAGAGAAGGACTGCTCGCGCTCCGCTCTTCTGGACCTCCTCGCCGGGATCGACGGGGTCTGGGTTCCCTCACTGCACGGCAATGAAACCAAGATAAAGAAACGAACAGTGGTCGACCTGGAACGCTGGCGGGTCCCCTCGCGGCCGATCGTCCCCATCGTCGGGACCGTCCACGACCGGATCGCCCTGGAGATAGCCCGGGGCTGTACCAGGGGATGCCGCTTCTGCCAGGCGGGGATGGTCTGGAGACCCGTCAGGGAGCGGTCGCCCGGCACCCTGGAAGCGATGGCGGGGCAGATGCTTGCCTCCACGGGCTACAACGAACTGTCCCTCCTCTCCCTCAGCTCCGGCGATTACTCCTGTATCGAGCACCTCCTCACATCCCTCATGGATCGATATGCCGACAGCCGGGTAGCCGTCGGCCTCCCTTCCCTGCGGGTGGAGACCCTGACCGAACAGCTGGTCAACCAGATCAAGCGGGTCCGCAAGACGAGCTTCACGCTGGCCCCGGAAGCGGGGACACAGAGGCTACGCGACGTGATCAACAAGGGGAATACCGAGGAGGAGCTTCTCACAACGGCGCGGAAGGTGTTCGACGCGGGGTGGAGATCGATCAAACTCTACTTCATGATCGGGCT
>JAFGSH010000131.1 GCA_016934695.1 Deltaproteobacteria bacterium | reverse complement strand
GAAAACGATATCAGCATCGGCGGCATCATGGCCCAGCTGGACAAGACCTTCCCGACCAATGATTGCTCTGCATGCATCCTCTCCCCCAAGCTTGTCGAGGTGGGGAGACATCCGAACGTAGAAATTCTGACGAAGAGAACGGTAAAGGCGGTCGACGGCGAGCCGGGGCGCTTTCAGGTCAGGCTGAAGAGCGCGCCGCGATTCGTGGATGTCGACAAGTGCACCGGGTGCGGCGACTGTGCCAAGGTCTGCCCGGTGACGGTACCGAATGTCTTCAACGAGGGACTGGACGACCGGAAGGCCATCTACCGGAAGTTTCCCCAGGCCATTCCCAGCGCCTTCGCGATCGACAAGATCGGGACGGCCCCCTGCAAGGCGGCCTGCCCCACCCATATCAGCGTCCAGGGCTACGTGGCCCTCATTGCCGAGGGGAAGTACAGGGAGGCCCTGAAACTCATTAAACAGGAAAATCCACTCCCCGCCGTCTGCGGGCGGGTCTGCAATCATCCCTGCGAGGCGGTCTGCAAGAGGGGAGAGGTCGACCAGCCGATCTCCATCATGTACCTCAAGCGGTTTGTGGCCGATCTCGACCTGAACGACGAGACGAAGTACGTCCCCGAGGTCAAGGAAAGAAAAGACGAGAAGGTCGCAGTCATCGGCGCCGGGCCTGCCGGGCTGACGGCCGCGTATTATCTGGCGATTGAGGGATACCAGGTCACGATCTTCGAGGCGCTCCCCGTCGCCGGAGGGATGCTGACCGTGGGCATTCCCGAATACCGTCTCCCGAAGGCCACCCTGAATGCCGAAATCAGGACCATCGAGGAGCTCGGTGTCGAGTTCAAGTACAATACGAAGGTGGGCCGGGATATCACCATGGACGAACTCCGGAGGGAGTTCGACGCCACCTTCATCGGCGTGGGATCGCATGTGAGCAGTAAACTGGGCGTTCCCGGCGAGGACGATCTGGAAGGGGTCGTGCACGGCATCGATTTCCTGCGACGGGTCGCTCTCGGCGAGAAGGTATTCCTCGGAGAGCGTGTTGCGGTGGTCGGCGGCGGTAACGTCGCGATGGACGCCGTAAGAACGGCCCTGAGGACCGGTTCCAAGGAGGCCTTTGTCCTGTACCGGAGAACGCGTGCCGAGATGCCCGCCGCCGATGAGGAGATCGAAGAGGCTCTGCAGGAAGGGATCCAGATGGAGTTTCTGGCCGCCCCGGTGAAGGTGCTGGGAAGCGGCGGGAAGGTGACCGGGATTGAGTGTATCCGGATGGAGCTGGGCGAGCCCGATGCGAGCGGGAGGAGACGCCCGGTCCCGATCAAAGGGTCGGAGTTCGTCATCGAGGCCGACGCGATCATCCCGGCGATCGGGCAGACGAGCGATCTCTCGTTTATTCAGGCGGAGAGCGGGATCGCCGTCAACAAGTGGAACACCTTCGATGTGGACCCGGTGACCTTCGCCACGAATGTGGAAGGGATCTTTGCCGGCGGTGACGACGTGACCGGGCCGGCGACGGTGATCGAGGCAATCAATGCCGGTAAGGAAGCGGCCAGATCGATCGATCGCTACCTGCGCGGCGAGGACATAAAACTGGGACGTGCACGAGACTGGAAGCAGAATATCGCCGACAAGGCCGACACGAGCTCCGTGAAAAAAGAGAGCCGCCCGTCCATGCCGGAGCTTGATCCCGGAACACGGCGGACCAACTTCGAAGAGGTCGTCAAGGGGTACAGCGAAGAAGATGTCCTGAGAGAGGCGCGGCGGTGCCTGAGCTGCGGCATCTGCTCGGAGTGTTACCAGTGCGTCGAGGCCTGCGTGGCAGGTGCTATCGATCACGAGATGGTCGAGCGGGAAGAGACTGTCGAGGTGGGGGCGATCATCGCTGCGCCGGGGACGGAGCTCTTCAATGCCTCCCTCAGAGGGGAGTACGGCTTCGGCATCTACGATAACGTCGTTACCAGCATCCAGTTCGAGCGGATCCTCTCCGCCTCGGGCCCCTACTTCGGGCATGTTCAGCGCATCTCCGACGGCAAGGAACCCAAGAAGGTGGCCTTCATCCAGTGCGTGGGATCGCGGGATGTGAACTGCGGCAACAGCTGGTGCTCATCCGTCTGCTGTATGTATGCCACGAAGGAAGCCATCATCGGCAAGGAACACGCCAAGGGGATGGAGCCGACCATCTTCTATATCGATATACGGGCATACGGGAAGGACTTCGACCGGTTCGTCAATCGGGCGAAGGATGAGTACGGCATCCGGTACATCCGGTCCATGCCGTCCTCGGTCAAAGAACTCCAGCAGACCAAGAACCTGCTCCTCACCTACGTCCGGGAGGACGGGACGCTGATCGAAGAGGAGTTCGACATGGTCGTCCTTTCCGTCGGGCTGGCCCCGCCGAAGGAGGCGCGGGAACTGGCCGCAAGTCTGGGGATCGAGCTGGAGGAGCACGGCTTCTGCAAGACCTCCCTGGAAAACCCCGTCCAGACCTCGCGCGACGGTGTCTTTGTCTGCGGTGTCTTCGGAGGTCCCAAGGATATCCCGGAAACGGTCATGGAGGCGTCGGGCGCTGCAGCCTGTGCGGGAGGAATCCTGGCATCTCAGCGAGGATCGCTGACCAGTGCCGAGGAACTTCCCGAGGAGATGGATATGCGGGGGACCGGTCCCCGGATCGGCGCCTTTATCTGCCACTGCGGTATCAATATCGGGGGCGTGGTCAATGTCCCCGAGGTGGTCGAATAT
>JAFGSH010000130.1 GCA_016934695.1 Deltaproteobacteria bacterium | reverse complement strand
GCGCCGGGCCGGAGCGCCCCCTCCCTATACACCCCCGGAGGGATCCCTCCCGCCCCTCGATTAGACAGATCCCCATTCAGAGAGGGCGCACGTGCTCTCTCTCTGCGCCCCGGCGAGACCGTTCAGTGCCCCCGGTATTAAAAGGCTGGTTCCCCCCGGAAAGGCTTGACACCCGAGCCTCAACTGCGTTAGGGTTCCGGCCTGGCAGGCGATCATCTGCCGCTCATCAGGGAAGGAGTATGTTATGGGATTATCGAAGGGAATGCTGACCTTCACACGGTATCGCGTCGCCGGACAGACGCCGGATGCGCTGGCAGATTTCATGGACAGGCAGATCAAACTCTTCGCCTTCAGGGAACTCTCGGCCGGAACGGACGAAAAGGCCCTGGGGTGGACCAGCCTCGACAATGTACTGGATGCCGATTTCGAATACGCGAACTACTCGCTGGGTGACTATTACGTATTTTCCCTCCGCGTCGACCGCCGGGCGGTGCCCCCCGCCCTCCTGAAACTGCGGGTGCTCAAGGCGGAAAAGGAGTCCCTGGAGGAAAAGGGCCTGAAGAAGCTCTACAAGGGACAGCGTGAAGATATCAGAGAGACCGTCAAGTTGGGCCTGCTGAGCAGGGCGCAGCCCGTCCCCTCATTTTACGAGGTCTGCTGGTCGGTCTCGGGGGAGTGGCTTCTGTTCGGCTCCCTCACGGAGAAGGTAAACGACGATTTCAAGGAGCTGTTCAAACGGTCGTTCAACCTGTCCCTCTCCCCCTTTCTCCCCTGGGACGCGGATTCCCTGCCCGACGGACTCCCCCTCCCTGGGAGGGAATTCCTCACGTGGCTCTGGTTCAAGAGCGAGGAGCGCGGCGGGAGCGTCATGCTTCCGGGCACGGGGGATACGGAGGTGATCTTCCTCCAGAAGATCGTCCTCGAATCGGGGGAGGGAGAATACTCCGAGACGGTTGCATGCAGGGGACTCCACGCCGATCTCGAGGAGGGGAAATCGGCGCTGCGCAAGGGAAAGAAGGTAACGGAGGCGCGCATCCGCCTCGGCGCGGGGAATGACCGGTTCGAATTCACTTTCAGGGCCGACTCCTTTTCATTCCAGTCTCTCAGGCTGCCGGTCCCTACGGATGTGGATGAAGAAGACCGGGACGGAAAGATCCTTGAGAGGATCTACCTCGCGGAGATCGCGATGAAGACAATGGAACGGCTCTTTGTCCTCTTCCTCGAAAAACGCGTGTCCCCCGAATGGGAATCCGGAGAGTTGCCGCTCATGAAGAAGTGGCTGGGAGCCTGACAGGGATGAAGGGCGGCCGCATCCGCGCCGTTACGGAAGATGCGCCATACTGATTGAAGGTGCAGGCTGTGCCGCGACGGCAGCGGACAGGACCGGACCGCCCTCTCAATTGTCGACGCCGACCTGCAAACCCTCTTTTTCAATTATTCCCCGAAGGAGATCGACCTGTTTCTCCGCCGGCGCCTGTGCGTCGGGAAACTGATACCTCACTCCGATCTGCCGGCTCTTGGATCGTCCGCCTTCATGATAGGAAAGGAGAGACACCTTTTCCGCGCCGATTTTCCGGGCCAGGGCCGCCACGCTCCCGATATGCTCCACACTGTCATTGAATCCGGCGATGAGGGGCACCCGCAGCCATATCCGGGTCAATCCGGCCGCCCGCTCCAGGTTTTCGAGGATGAGACGGTTATCGACACCGGTTGTCCTCTCGTGCTCCCCGGGGTCGAGGTGCTTGACATCCCAGAGGATCAGGTCGGCGCACGAGACCGCTTCCCGGATCTTCGGCCAGGGGGCATGGCCGGTCGTATCGATAGCCGTATGCAGGCCTTCTTCCCTGCAGGCTTTCAGCAGCCGGACCACGAATTCGCTCTGCGACAGGGGTTCCCCCCCCGACACGGTCACGCCTCCCCCCGAGTTCCTGTAAAAGGGTCTGTCACGCAGGACCTCCTCCAGCACCTCCCGGACCTCCCTGTATTCACCGCACCGGTGAAGGGCGCCGTATACGCACGCATCGACGCAGACCAGACACTGGTCGCACCGCTCCCAGTCGATCTCCCGGACCCCCTTTGCGCTGATCCTGATCGTTCCCTGCGGGCAGACCGCGGCGCAGGCGCCGCACCCTCTGCACATGATATCGCGCACCATCAGTTGGGGACCGAAGGCCTGAGATTCGGGATTGGAGCACCAGGAGCAGTTCAGGGGGCAGCCCTTCATGAAGACCGTCGTCCGTATCCCCGGGCCGTCATGGACGCTGAACCTCTGTATGTTGAATACAAGGCCTCTTGCGGCATCTTGATTTTGTGCTGACTCCATACAAAACGGCCTTTTATTCTATACCGGCTGCCTGTTGAAGGCGGTGATGGAATCGGCGACATCGCCCCGCTTGATGTTGCGGACGGCCCTGCTGATAACCTTGTTTCTCAGCTTTTCCGCTACTGCCATTCCCCTTCCTCCCTATTGTAAAAATCTGAGGGGTACCCTAGCACAGCAACCGTTTGTTGGCAATCCATTCGACAAGTCCCCGCCGGAGGTTTTCTCATTTCTCGCAGCGTTCCGCGATAATCAGAAACCCCTTACCAAAGAAGAGGTAAGTATTCCGTTGACACATGCGTTCGTCTATCTTAGACTTCCTCCCTGAAAAGTATCATTTCATCAGGTGTGAGGTGGGGGGCATGCTCGTCAGACAGTTTCGGTATGCGGCGGACAATTTCGGCTATATCCTGTACACGGAGCAGTCCGCGCTGGCCATAGACGGCGGCGCCGTGCAGGAGATGTGCGCGTTCATCGAGTCAGAGGGGCTCAAACTGAAAACCGTCACCAATACCCACGGCCACACGGACCATACCTGCGGCAACTGGAAACTGATCGACCGGACCGGGGCGGCCTTCATCGACAACCGGATCCTGCGCCCAGGCCAGGTCCTTGAACTGGATGGTGAAAAAATTGAGGTGTACCACACCCCGGGTCATTCGGAAGACTCGGTCTGCTTTCGGGCGGACAACGCGATCATAAGCGGGGATACCCTCTTCAACGGGACCATTGGAAACTGTTTCACCGGCGACCTGGAGGAATTTTACCGTTCCATCAAGACGCTGCTTGCCCTTCCCGATTCCACCATCATCTATGCCGGGCACGATTATGTACGCGATTCGCTGGACTTTGCGCGGAACCTCGAACCTGAGAACGAGGCGATCGGCTCATTTCTGGAACGGTACAACCCGGAGCATGTGTTCTCGACCATGAAGGAAGAGCGCGCGATGAATCCCTACCTCAGATTCAACGCCCCCGCCATCATCGCCCTTCTTGAACGAAACGGCCTCCCCGTCGCGACAGAGTTTGAACGGTGGAACTCCCTGATGCGGATCGGGTAATACCTCCGCATAACACCTTGCATATTCTCAATAATCTTCCTTGACACATTATTCTTCCTGTTTTATCGTTTTCTCGTGATCGGGGAAATATTGAATATTGGGAACAAATAGGTTTGACTGTTTGTTAGTTCAATCCTGATATATCGGGATCAGGCAAATCGGCCTGATATGTAAATGTTATGTTGCCCAATTGATGTCGAGGGATCATGGATATTCACTCAAAAAGACTCGTTTGTTGTGCAGACATTTTAGGCTTTTCAAACAAATTTGGGAAGTTGCCTACAGGAGACAAGATTGAGAAATATAGGAATATTATTACGGCTGTTAAATCGAGCTGTCATTTCTATCAAGATTACACAGGCGTAGAACCGAATTTTTCAGTGAAGCGAGCGAATTTTTATTGGTTCTCAGACTTCCTCATTCTGTTTAGTAACAGTATCTGCGATGATAGTTCGCATGATGAAAAACAACAAATATCAGATTATATCGAAGAAGATATCGTGGATTTCCTCCGAAGCGTAAAGTTCCTTTTCCTCAGATCTCTATGGTATGGCCTCCCTTTACGAGGTGCGATTGACTTCGGTGAATTCGTCTTTTACCCGGATGAAAACATTGTCATTGGTGAATCAATAATCAACACAGTTAAGCTCTCGGACTGTCACGATTGGTCTGGCATAGCCCTAACCCCAAATTGCTCTAAAATGCTTTCCCGATATGGCAAGGCAAAGGAATACTTGGTGTCATATCCTGTTCCAACAAAAAATGACGTCAAAGATGAGCTTGATGTAATTGACTGGACTAAAGATTCTTCGTTGCAAACAAAAACAGATGTGAAAGAATACATTTTAGGACGGTTCGCGGCGAACTGTGACCAAATTGATGATAGGGCGCAAAAGAAATTGGAGAATACTATCAAGTTCTTGGAATTACGAGCAACAACATAACAACGCAATTTAATAGTGGCAGCGACCTTTTTTGTATTTACCGCGGCTATCGGATAGCACGACAACGGCATAATCATGGCTCATCACACCGTAAAATCCGGTTATTCCCAGTTGGCGGAGAGGCTGAATCGCTTCCCTCAGGGCGCGCCCCCGTCTCAGTTATTATTCAAAATCCTGAAGATGCTCTTCAGTGAGAAAGAGGCCGAACTGGTTTCTCTCATGCCGATCAAGCCCTTCACCGCAGAGAAAGCCGGCCGCATCTGGAAGATGGACCCGGCCGGCACTCAAAGGGTGCTGGATGAACTGGCGGACCGCGGTATCCTCATCGACATCGAACAGGATGGGGAGTCGGTGTATGTCCTGCCCCCTCCCATGGCCGGGTTTCTCGAGTTTTCCCTGATGCGCGTCCGGGATGATATCGATCAGAAGATATTGAGCGAGCTCTTTTATGAATACCTGAATGTGGAAGAAGACTTCATCAGGGATCTGTTCACGCAGGGTGAAACGAAACCGGGGCGTACCTTTGTCCATGAGCCTGCCCTGTCCAGGGAAAACGCGCTGCATGTCCTGGATTATGAGCGGGCGTCCGAGGTCATTACAAGTGCCACTCACCGGAGTGTCGGAATCTGCTACTGCCGCCACAAGATGCAGCATCTGGGCCGGGCCTGCGACGCGCCGCAGGAGATATGCATGACCTTCAACAGCACGGCGGCATCGCTTATAAAGCACGACTATGCCCGTTCGATAGAGAAGGAAGAATGCCTCGATCTGCTGCAGGTGGCCTATGAACACAACCTGGTTCAGTTCGGCGAGAATGTCAGAGAGTCAGTAAATTTCATCTGCAACTGCTGCGGATGCTGCTGCGAGGCAATGATCGCCGCCCGGCGTTTCGCGATTCTGAACCCTGTCCATACGACCAACTTTATCCCGGTCGTGAACGAATCCGACTGCGACGGATGCGGCAAATGCGTGACGGTCTGCCCGGTGGAGGCGATGACGCTGGTTTCGGCAAATCGCCCGGACAAACCCAACATGAAGG
>JAFGSH010000129.1 GCA_016934695.1 Deltaproteobacteria bacterium | reverse complement strand
TGTTTTACCAGTCTCCGCAGCATGTGGAGTGTCTCCAGAAGTTGGAGCTGTCCATTCGTCTGCGTCGCGGTTTGAGCATCGTTGTCGGCGATGTGGGGGCAGGAAAGACGACGATCTGCCGGCAGATGATACGCGGATTCGCCGAAGATTCTGACGTCGATGCATACCTGATTCTCGATCCCTCGTTCGGCAGATCGATCGACTTTCTCCGTTCCGTTGCAGAGATACTGGGAATAGAAAATGTCGGCCCGGATCTGACGGAGTGGCATCTGAAGGAGAGGATCAAGAACCGCCTCTTTGACAAGGGGGTCGGAAAGGGGAAAACGCTTGTCCTGATTATAGACGAGGGGCAGAAGATACCGGAATTCTGCCTTGAAATCCTGCGGGAATTTCTCAATTACGAGACGAACGAACACAAACTCCTCCAGATCGTCATATTCGCCCAGAAGGAGTTTTATCCCCTCCTCGAGGCTCACCGGGGATTCGCGGATCGCGTCAACTTCCTGTATGAACTTCGCCCTTTGAGCTTTTCCGATACACGGGGAATGATACGGTTTCGCCTGGACAACGCGAGGGAAAAAGAGGCGGAAAAAGATATCCGGTTTACCCTTCCGGCCCTGTGGGTGATTCATCGTGCGACGGGAGGATATCCGCGGAAGATTGTCGGACTGTGCCATCGGATTATCCTCGCCCTGATCATACAGAACCGATTACGGGCCGATTTCTTTCTGGCTCGCTCCTGCGCCCGTGGGAGAGAACTCCCCGGGAAATCGTGGAAGATGCCGGCAGTCGCCGTCCTCGGATGTCTACTGATCACCGTCGTCGGGATGGATTTCGGATATAATCTGTTCTTTACTCAGGAACCGGCACAACCGATACGGGGGGTCGTCATGCAACCCGGTGAAGCGGTTGCCATTCCCGTAAAGTCTCAGAGGGAGCAGCCTTCGCCACCCATCTCCGTGAAGGTTCCACAGCAGGAAGTGATTCCTGTTGAAGAGAAGCAGATCGGGCATACGGAACCCTACCCGGAATCGCTGGGATGGTTGATTGTCAAGAAGGACGAGACTATCTGCAAGGTGATCAGGGGATTATACGGGGCGGATTGCACCGGTGATCGTGTTGCTTCGGTCCGGAAGGCCAATCCGCACATCGGCAACCCGGACATCATTGAACCGGGGACCATGCTCAAGCTCCCGGCGACCCCCGCGGATGAATCTTCCCTTCGCGGATACCTGGTGGCCCTTGAGCGACGCGATAATCTCGAAGACGCGCACACCGTGTACAGAAGCTACCGGGGAAAAACCGATCCCATACAGATCTTTCCCCACTGGAACGCAC
This sequence comes from Deltaproteobacteria bacterium, assembly GCA_016934695.1. The sequence goes on along the minus strand of JAFGSH010000129.1, from coordinate 6,023 downwards.
GCGAAGGCCTGCAGTTCGATATCATCCTGAAAAAGGGATTTGCCGATGAAGATACTGCGCGGAGCGCGATTGACCGATTGCCGTCGTCTATCGCTTCGAAGGCGCACGTCCTTCACAGCTGGGACGGTGACACGGTCTTCTTTTCCACCGTGGCACCCGGATGATTGTCAGGGGTAATTGAGATGCCATGCGGGCAGAGACAGTGACGAGAGGATGCCCCTCTCGCGAAAGGATCTAAATGTGAAGATACGCAAGAAACTCGGAGAGATGCTGTTAGACGCCGGGCTGCTGACTGAGGATCAGCTGCAGCAGGCCCTGGCCGGCCAGAAGGGATCGGGTCTGAAGCTGGGACAATATCTGGTCAGGGGAGGGGTCGTTCGGGAAGATGAGGTCATCGATCAGATCAGCAGGCAACTGAAGATAGAGAAGTATGATTCGAAGGAGTATCCGATCGATCAGGGCCTGGCGGACCTGATCCCCTATGCCATGGCCCAGAAGCATCAGATTGTTCCCCTGAGAAGAAAGATGCGCCTCCTGACGGTGGCGATGGCTGACCCGATGGATATCAACGCCATCGACGCCGCCGAGGTGTTTACCAATATGGAGGTCATGCCGGTTGTCTGTTCCGAAAAGGAAATAAACCAGCTGATCACCCTGACCTATGGTACCCAGGCGGGAGGGTTGCAGCAGGTCCTGGAGGGAGTGGAGGATGTACCGGTGGCCGTTCAGAAGGAGACCGCCGAGGACGTCGATGTTCAGGTCAGCTCGCTCCAGGGGATGGCCGAGGAGGCGCCCGTCGTCAAGATCGTGAATTCCATTATCGCCCAGGCCGTCCGGGAGGGGGCGAGTGACATCCATATCAGTCCGGAGGCGGACAAGGCGCAGTTACGGTTCCGCGTTGACGGGAAACTGCATGAGGTTCCCTCTCCATCAAAATCTCTGATGCTCCCCATCGTGTCGCGGATCAAGATCCTTTCGAATATGGACATCTCCGTATCACGGGTGCCTCAGGACGGGCGTTTTACGGTCAGGATGGACAAGCGGGAGATCAACGTCAGGGCGTCGTCGCTCCCCACCATCTACGGAGAAAACATCGTCCTGCGGCTCCTCGACATGAGCTCCGGTGTCTATTCCCTGGAGCAGCTGGGGATGTCCGTTGCGGACCGGAAAAAAATCGAGGCATCCATTGTCAAACCCTATGGGATGATCCTCAGCGCCGGACCGACGGGAAGCGGCAAAAGCACCAGCCTGTATGCCATCCTGCGGGAGCTCAACAAGCCCGATATCAATATCATTACGTTGGAAGACCCCGTCGAATACCGGGTGGAACACATCCGTCAGGTCCAGCTGAATCGAAAAGCGGGGATGACCTTTGCGAGCGGACTCAGATCGATACTGCGTCAGGATCCCGATGTGATCCTGGTCGGTGAGATCCGGGACAGCGAAACAGCCGGCCTTGCCGTACAGGCCTCCCTGACCGGGCACCGGGTCCTGAGCACCCTCCACACCAATGACGCGGCCGGGACCATCACACGATTTATGGAGATGGGGGTGGAGCCGTTTCTGATCTCTTCGGTCCTTCTCGTTTCATTCGCCCAGCGTCTGATACGGACCATCTGCCCCTACTGCAAAGAGCCGTATACGCCGCCGATGGATGCCCTCAGGGCCTGGGGACTCGACAGGGTTGAAGGGGCCGACTTTCAACGGGGAAGGGGGTGCGCCCAATGCATGAATACCGGGTATCGGGGGCGTACCGGCCTCTTCGAGGTCCTGCAGATTGATGAGGAGATCCAGGAGATGATCCTGAAGGGGAATACGGCGCAGGAGATAACACGGCGGGCAAAGGCGGCGGGGAAACTGAAGACCCTGAAGGATGACGCGACGGACCGGGTTGTCAGAGGCATCACGACGCTCGAAGAGGCGGTTTCGACGGTCATGGTGATGTAGGAAACCGGAAGAGAAACACAAATGCCGACCTTTGTTTACAAGGCTATCAATCAAAGAGGAGCGGAAGTTTCCGGGAGCATCGAGGCACAATCGGTTGAGGCGGCCCAGACCCGTTTGAGCGAACAGGGGCTGATCCCCTCCTCCGTGGCTGAAGGTGACGGCCGGTCCGGCAGTCTTTTATCCCGGATACAGGCGGATCTGACATCGGTCACCATGAAGGAACTGATCCTCTTCACCAAACAGTTCCGGACCATGCTCATTGCCGGTCTCCCCATTCTCAAAGTTCTCGAGATACTGGAACATCAGACACAGAACCCCAAGCTCAAGAAGACAATCGCAACCATATCATCGGACATCAGAGAGGGGGCCTCCCTGAATGAGGCCTTCCGAAAACATCCGTCCATATTTCCCCCCCTTTATGTCAGCATGATCGAGGCGGGAGAATCCAGCGGCGCCCTCTCCGATATTCTCGAACGTGTGGTTTATCTCCTGGAGCACGAGCATAAGGTGCGTTCGGATGTCAAATCGGCCCTGCAGTATCCGATGATGGTCCTTATCACCCTCGTCATCGCCTTTTTCGTTCTCCTCACCTTTGTGATCCCCCGATTCGTGTCGATCTTTACCAAGGCCGGCCTTGATCTTCCCCTTCCCACCCTCATCTGTCTGTACCTGTACAGACTGATCTCGGAATACTGGTACCTGCTCCTGGGGGGGCTCTTTGTGGCCATTGTTCTGTTGCGGTACTGGTTCAAGACGGAACATGGCCGGTACGTGCGGGACCGTTTTATCCTGCGGATCCCCCTGATCGGCACGCTCCTGGTCAAGGCCGCCATGTCCCGGTTCGCGAGCATCTTTTCGATCCTCCAGGCGAGCGGTGTGACCGTTCTGAATGCCCTCGATATCCTTGTCGGCACTATCGGCAATGCCGCCATCAGCAGAGAATTTTCCGGCCTGAAGGATCAGATTCAGGAAGGGAAGGGGATATCCGGCCCCCTGCGATCCTCGCGCTACTTTCCACCGATGGTTGTCGATATGATTGCGATTGGTGAAGAATCGGGGCAACTGGAAGAGATGCTTCGAGGGGTTGCGATGCACTATGACGATGAGGTCGAATATGCCGTGAAGGGATTATCGGAATCCATAGGACCGATCCTGATTGTTTCTCTCGCGGCAGTGGTCGGTTTTTTCGCGATGGCGATCTTTCTTCCCATGTGGGATCTCACAAAGATGGCGGGATAAAGCATGACAGAGATCTCTTGCTTTTCCTGTATAATACATCCAATGAAAGATGGTGAATATACTGATTGAGTAACTCAGAAAAAACACTCCGGAAGGCAATCAGGAAACTCAGAGATCGTTATCCGGCGCTTGAAGCGACGAAAAAAACAATTCCTTCCCGGATGGTCGATTTCCATGTTCATCTCTTTCCGGACAAGGGATTCGATGCCATCTGGGCTTTCTTCGCGGCGGCGGGGTCGGAGGTTCTCCACCGATACTACAGCGATCAGTGCATCGAGTATCTGCACCAGCGCGGCGTCTCACCTATCATCTTTTCCAACTACGCCCACAGGGAAGGAGTCGCGGAGCCGATGAACGAGTGGAATATCGGGCTCCTCGAACGGTTCCCCGACCTGTACTGTTTCGCCCCCTATCACCCCGACGACGGCAACGCCCTCGCGTACGCCGAACGGATGATAACCCATCCCCGTGTCGTCGGGATCAAGATGCACTTCCAGGTCCAGCGGCTGTATCCTCACGACAGGCGGCTCTTCCCCCTGTACGAACTGATCATGGAACGGAAAAAACGTCTCCTTCTCCACGTCGGGAATGGCCCGCAGGGGAATGAATTCGTGGGACTCACCCATTTCCGGAAAGTCCTCGACCGGTTCCCTGATCTCCCCGCCAATGTCCCTCACATGGGAGGACTCGAATTCAGACAGTTCATGGACCTCCTGGACGATCACCCCGGCATCTATCTCGACACCGCTTACAGTTTCTGGCCCGGTCTCCCCTTCACCTACAATCTCGGACCGGAATACCTGGAACGGCATAAAGATCGCATCCTCTACGGGTCGGATTTTCCCAATGTGATACTCCCCCGGGAGGGAGAGATAGACTATCTTTTAAGCCTTGATCTTTCGGATGATTTTTATGATAAGGTATTGTACGCAAACGGTATGAGGCTGCTTATGGAAATCTGTCCGGCCGCCTGACGGGCCGGGCATACGGGGGGACGACACGCGGTCCCGGCCGCGTGGCCTGCTATCCCTGCCACCAGACAGAAAGGAGAGAACCCATGGCCATTACCCTGCCCGATCTTCCGTACGAAAAGGATGCCCTCGAACCGTATGTCAGTGCGAAGACACTGGCATTCCATTACGGAAAACACCACAACGCGTACGTCACCAACCTCAATAAGCTGATCGAAAACACCGATCTGAAGGGCGAGACCCTGGAAAAGATCATTACAGAAACCGCCGGTGATCCCGCCCGAGCCGGCATCTTCAACAACGCGGCCCAGGTCTGGAACCACACCTTCTACTGGCACTGCATGACGCCCGGCGGCGGCGGACTTCCCACTGATGCCGTCGGTGAGAAGATCGAAGTCGCCTTCGGGGCCTACACGACCTTCGTCAAGGAGCTGAAAAATGCGGGACTCACGCAGTTCGGGAGCGGATGGGCGTGGCTGGTCATGCGGGACGGCAGGCTGGAGATCATGAAGACGGCGAACGCCGACACCCCCATCGCCCACGGGATTACCCCCCTCCTGACCGTGGATGTCTGGGAACACGCGTATTACCTCGATTATCAGAACGCACGCGGGGACTACCTCGACGCATTCATGGGACACCTCGTCAACTGGGAGTTTGTCAACGCCCAGCTGGCATAACCGGTAGCCGGGAAAGCCGAAAGGGTCGGAGCTTCTTTTCTTTGTTCTGTCGAGTCGCCGGTTCAAGTTCACGAAGTAAAGGAGACGGTATGTTAGAAACGGTCTTTTCCCCCATCAGGGTCGGGTCGATCGAGATCCCCAACCGGCTGGTGGTGCCGGCTATGGTGATGAGCTACTGCAATGCCGATGGAACGGCGACGGAACGGTACCTCGCCTACCATGAGGCGAAAGCCCGCGGGGGATGGGGGGTCATCATCACCGAGAACTACGCCGTGGTGCCGGAGGGAAGGGGGTTTCCCAACATACCGGGTCTCTGGGACGACAGTCAGATCCAGGGACACGCGGAACTGACACGGAGGGTTCACGATGCCGGGGGTATTATTTTCGCCCAGATCTATCACTGCGGACGCCAGACCACCAGGCGTGTCATTGGTTCCCAACCCGTGGCACCCTCGCCGATCCCCTGTCCGAGCATCGGTAAGATGCCCCGCGAACTAACGCTCCACGAGATCAGGGCAATCGTGGAAGCATTCGGGGACTGCGCACTGCGGGCTCAGAGGGCCGGTTTCGACGGGATCGAGGTTCACGGTGCCCACGGCTACCTGATCGCCCAGTTTATGTCTCTTCACGCCAACAAACGGACCGACGGGTACGGCGGCCCTCTCACGAACCGGCTGCGTTTTCCTCTGGAGGTCCTGGTGGATATCCGATCGAAAGTGGGGAGTAATTTCCCCGTGATCTTCCGTATATCGGGCGACGAACTGGTCCCGGGAGGGCGGGCGATCGAAGAGACCAAGACGATTGTCCAGACCCTGGAGCGGGCCGGGATCGACGCCGTTCATGTCTCGGTCGGGACCTACGGAAGCGGGTACGCGATCACGCCCCCGGCTGCCGTCGCCCATGGGTGGATTACCGGCTATGCGCGGGAGGTGAAGAGGGTTGTAAGTATTCCGGTCATCACCGTGGGGAGGATTACCGATCCCCACCTGGCGGAGACAATCGTTGCCGGCGGGACGGCCGACCTGGTGGCCATGGGGAGGGCCTCCCTGGCGGACCCCGATCTCCCGAACAAGGCGGCAGCCGGAAGGTTCGGCGAGATCAACCACTGCATCGGCTGCATGCAGGGATGCGCGGAAATGATATCACGCTATCAGCCGGCGACCTGTCTGGTCAATCCGACGCTGGG
>JAFGSH010000128.1 GCA_016934695.1 Deltaproteobacteria bacterium | reverse complement strand
CGCCCCAACAGCCCTTACTCCGCCGCGAAGGCCTCGTCCGACCACCTGGTACGGGCATACGGCACCACCTACGGGCTTCCCGTCACCGTCTCAAACTGCTCGAACAACTACGGGCCCTACCAGTTTCCCGAAAAACTGATTCCCCTCATCGTCCTGAATGCCACGGAGGGGAAGAAACTCCCCGTGTACGGCGACGGCAGGAATATCCGGGACTGGCTCTACGTGGAAGATCACTGCGACGCCATCTGGACCATCATGCGATCGGGGAGAAGGGGTGAGACGTACAATATCGGCGGCAACATGGAGATGGAGAACATTACCATTGTTGAGATGATCTGCGACATCCTCGACGAGAGGGGTCTCCTCGATACGGGTGCAACCCGGCGGGAGCTGATTACCTTCGTGAAGGACCGGCCCGGCCATGATCGTCGCTATGCCATCGACTTTACCAAACTACACGAGGAACTGGGCTGGAACCCATCCGAATCGTTCGAATCGGGGATCAGGAAAACGATATCCTGGTACCTTGAAAATCCCGAGTGGGTGCGGCGCGTCCAGAGCAACGAGTACCAGTCCTGGATATCGGAGCAGTACGGCGACTAACGGGGAAGGGATCTATCCCCGTCCTCCCGGGGCGGTATCCTCTACGACAAAGGGAGTGGAGCGAACCCCGATGCTCCCCTTTCTTACCCAGACACGGCACATCTTGACGGACGTTCCCTCCGCCGACACGAGGCTGGGCAGTTCTTCCACACCGACAACGTCGGCGGCGGCGAATTCATAGTATGAGATATTCGTGCTGAACGGGTCCTGAATCAGGATGATCTTATCGGCCGCGTAGGGGTGTTTCTCCGGGGCCCCCATGAATGAGACGTGGTTCTCTCTGAAATCCCGGGGCTTGTACGTATCAACTTCGAATCGTTCGGCGTGTCTCAGCAAATTCTTTACGGTCATATGTCCCTCCGATTTCCTGTATAAGTAATGATTCATTGTAATCTTGTCAAGCCTCCAATTTCTGTTTGATGGAAGGGCGGCCCTGTGCTAGAAGCGTCCCATGATGCACATCGGACTGACAGGCGGAATCGGAAGCGGAAAATCGACCGTCTCCAACCTTTTCAGGAAAAGGGGGGCCGCTATCCTCGACCTCGACCTGATCGCCCACGAGGTGGAAGAACCGGGCGGGGCGGCCTGGGAAGGGATTGTCGAACACTTCGGACGGGGCATCCTGACCCCGGAGGGGACAATCGACCGGGACGCGCTGGGGGCGATCGTCTTCCGCGACGACACGAAGCGGGAAGCGCTGAACCGCATCGTCCACCCCGCGGTCTTCGACGAGTGGCGCCACCGTTTTGAAGAGATCATTCGGGAAAACCCCCGCACAATTATCATATCGGACATCCCCCTCCTGATCGAAATCGGCTGGCACAAACGGATGGACATCGTCATCCTCGTCTACGCCCCCCCTGAGGTGCAGATAGAACGGATCATGAAGAGAAACGGCTATTCCTGCGAGGAGGCCCAGGATCGCCTCCGGTCCCAGATGCCCCTGGCCGATAAGCTCCCCTTTGCCGACTTCGTCATACACAACGAAGGGACCCTGGCGGAGACAGAGGCGTCCGTCGAAGAGGTCTGGAAAAAATTGACACAAAGAAAAGAAGAGGAGATGAAGCGATGATAGGAGAAAATGTCCTGACCGATTTTTGCAGTGAGGTGTCACAACCGCAGATCGACCCATCCACCTATGTCCACCCGCTGGCCTCGGTTATCGGCAGGGTCATCCTCGGCAAGAACATTATGGTATCGCCCATGGCGTCCGTCCGCGGCGACGAGGGGCAACCCCTCTTCATCGGAGACGATTCCAACGTCCAGGACGGCGTCATCATCCACGCATTGGAAACGGAACAGGACGGGAAACCGGTCGAAGCAAACCGGTACACGGTGGACGGAAAACCATACGCCGTCTACGTGGGGAAGAGGATCTCCCTCGCCCATCAGGTTCAGATCCACGGCCCTGCCGTGGTCATGGACGACACTTTCGTGGGGATGAAGAGCCTGGTCTTCAAGTCCCGGGTGGGGACAGGGTGCGTGATCGAACCCGGCTGCATTCTCATGGGGGTGACCGTCCCGGAGCGCCGGTATGTCCCCGCCGGCTCGGTCGTCAAGACCCAGGAGGACGCGGACCGGCTTCCGTCCATCACGGACGACTACCCGATGAAGGACATGAACCGGGGTGTCGTCCATGTCAACACCGCCCTGGCACGGGGGTACCTGGCGTCGTCTAGTAAATAAGAAGGGGCCGGCGCTACAGCCGTCCCGTCTCTTTCATGGCCTCTCTGAAAAACCGGTAGAATGCGGCGTTATCGGCGATACCGTTCTGGATGATTACGTCGGCATCGTCGATGTTCTCGCGGTTGATGATGATATTGACACTCATCCCGAAGGCGGCCATATTGTCCATCGTTCGGATCGTGTCACTCAGGAGGATCACAAAGATATTTCTTCGGACCCCCATAGGGAGGTTCCGGACATATCCCAGGATATCTCCCTCATCGTAATTATCTCCCACTATGATGAGATCATAGACGTGAGCCCGCATGCGCCGCAAGGCGCTGGGAGTGACGGTTCCTCTCGTTACATAGTATCCTATCCCCTCAAGAGCGACGATAAGTTTGTCCCTCAGGGCATCATCGGACTCGCAGACGAGGGCTGTCTTCCTCCCCTCTTCCACGAAATCGAAGGGTTTGTCTCCAGCATCGTACGCAATCGTGTCAGCGGATTTTGTCCGGTCCATGTTTTCTACTCCTCTCCCAGTCAACCTCGAGGGACTCTATATCCGTTGTCACCTCACCCTTCTCGCTCTTGATGGAATCGATCCCTCGTCCCACGACCCCTCGAGTCGTGGCGTACGCAAGGGCCGTCTCTTCCGTGATAATCCCGTCCCGATACAGGCCGATGATATATTCATCGAAGGTCACCATCCCGAAGGCATGCCCCGCCTCGATGATGTCCTGGAATGTCTTCCCCTCGCTCTGCCCGTGAATAATAGTATTTCTGACTCGCAGATTGGTCTTCATAATCTCGAAGGCGGCGACCCGCCCTCCCCCGATCCGGGGAAGAAGCCGTTGGCAGATGACCCAGCGAATCGTATCGGCCAGACGTGCCCTGATCCCCATTTGTTCATCCTGGGAAAACATACCCACGACGCGGTTGATCGTCTGCCCCGCATTCATCGTATGGAGGGAACTGAAAACGAGATGTCCGGTCTCTGCGGCGCTGAGGCCGATCTCCATCGTTTCCCGGTCTCGCATCTCGCCCACCAGGATCACCTTGGGGGCCTGCCGCAGAGCGGCGCGGAGCCCGTCCGCGAAGGTGACGAAGTCGATGCCGAGTTCGCGTTGATTGAAGGTCGCCTTCTTGTGAGTATGCCGGTATTCCACCGGGTCTTCGAGGGTAATCACGTGAACGGGCCGCGCTTCGTTGATCTCATCAAGGATGGCGGCCAGAGAGGTGGTCTTCCCCGTGCCCGTGGCACCGGTGAAGAGGACAAAACCCTCTTTTTCCTGAGATATCTCGGAGAGAATGGCGGGGAGTCCCAGTTCCTGGCAGGTGGGGATCCGGTCCTCCAGTTTCCGCAGGACGGTGGAATAGGTCTCACCTCGGGAAAAAACGTTGACCCTGAATCGCGCCCGTCCCTGGAGTTCGTAAGAGGTGTCGCAGTATCCGTTTTCGATAAGCGCCCTGACGAGCGTCCGGTCCCGGTTGATCAGATTCAGCGCGAAGACCTCCGCCTGAAAGGGGGTGATCTCCTGGGGGGAAAACCCCATGGGAACGGTCTTCAGCTCACCGGAGCTTTCCACCTGGAACGGTTTTCCCACGGTAATGTTCAGATCGGAGATATCGTCGTGAGAGTCAAGCATGTGCGCGAGGAGATAGTCGATTTCCTGTTTTCTCATGGCATCCCTCTTCTTGGTCGGCACCGGTCTTCCAACACCGGCTTGCCCCTCACACCTCCGTGAAATCGGCGGGTGGGGTCTTCAGGAACGTTCTGAATTTCGTCTTGTCATTGGCCTTGATATAGGCATCCTCGGTTCCGATCCATCCCTTTTGCAGAAGGTCCATGATCGAATCATCGAGGAGTTGCATCCCGTATTTTCTTCCCGTCTGTATCATGGAGGGAATCTGGTAGGTCTTGGATTCCCGGATGAGATTTCTGACCGCCGGGGTGGCGATCATGATCTCAAGGGCCGGGCAGCGAGCCGGTTTATCCACCCGCTTGAAGAGGACCTGCGAGAGGACCGCGCGTATGCCATCGGCCAGTGTTGATCGTATCTGCATCTGTTCACTGGCGGGGAATACTTCTATGAGACGGTCTATCGTCTTTGGAGCACTCGAGGTATGGACGGTCCCGAAGACGAGGTGACCCGTCGATGCCGCCTCGATGGCGAGGGAGATGGTTTCCAGATCCCTCAGCTCACCCACGAGAATGATATCGGGATCTTCCCTGAGGGCTCCCCGGAGAGCGGCGGCAAATGATTTGGTGTGCAGTCCCACCTCTCTCTGATTGATGATACATCCTTTGCTCTCATGGACAAATTCAATGGGGTCCTCAATGGTGATGATATGATCCTTGCGCGTTCGATTCGCCTCATCGATGATGGCGGCCAGGGTGGTGGACTTCCCGCTCCCGGTCGGTCCCGTGACGAGGACGAGTCCGCGCGGAAGCGTCGCGAGTTTGGCGGTCACCGGAGGGAGGCCCAACTG
>JAFGSH010000127.1 GCA_016934695.1 Deltaproteobacteria bacterium | reverse complement strand
GCGGTACCCGTGCGCGTCGTTTACCATCTTGGCTTTGTCTTCCTTCGCGCTGGCGACATCCTTGAAGGCGGCCATCACCTCATCGGGGGGATACACGTCCTGAAGCTGAACAGCCACGATATGGATTCCCGCGTTATACTCATCCAGTATCCGCTGGAGCGTTGTCTTCGTATCCTGCTGGACCTTGAATTTGCCTTCGGTCAGGATGTCATCAAGTTCGTTCTCTCCGGCTGTTTCACGCATGGCGGCCTCCGCGGCATCCTTCACCGTCTTGTCCTGGTCTCTCACGTTAAAGAGGTATGCCTCCGCGTCTTTTATCCTGTACTGGACGATAAAGGAAAGGTTCACAATGTTTTCGGCCTTGGTCAGCATCAGGCTCTCATCCGTGACCGCCCTGATTCTGCCGAGTTGCCGGTCTCCTATCGTCCTGAATCCGATTTCTATCCTCCGTACCTGCGTCACCTTCGGTTTCAGGACCGTCTCCACCGGGACCGGGATATGATAGTGAGGTCCGGGTGTCGTCGTGCGCACCGCCTTGCCGAACCTCTTGACCACGCCGACCTCGTCAGGGGCGACAAAATAGATCCCGGATGCGAGCCAGAGAATCAGCAGAATCACCACCAGTATGGGGATCAACCCGTACTTTCCGCCGAAAGGAATCTTAAAAGGGATGGCCTTCTTGATCTTTTCAACCGCTTCCTTCAGATCAGGGGGCTGTTTGTTTCCCCAGGGATTTCCGTCATCGTCCTGCCACGCCATAACGCTACCTCCAGGTAATTCTTCCGTGAATTGCCTCAACCCTAACATGGCACCCGGCGGGTGTCAACAGATATCGGAGACAAGCGTATTGTCTAACGGAGACATATATGGTAGGAGAAGGCATATCGGATTTTCGGGAGAGAGCATATGAATCCGCAGGTATTCAGAGAATACGATGTAAGGGGACTCGTCGGAGAAGATCTGAATCACGACTTTGTTTACGAGCTGGGAAAGGCCATCGGCACCTATGGAAAGAAACGAGGCGTGAAGGTTATGACCGTGGGGCGGGACTGCCGGCTGAGTTCGGAGGAATACCAAAAGGCGATCATTGACGGACTTCGCGCCGCGGGGATCGACGTGATCGACATCGGCCTGTGCGCGACTCCCATGCTGTACTATTCCATACGCCACCTGAAGACTGACGGCGGGGTCATGGTGACGGGAAGCCATAATCCACCGGAATTCAACGGGTTCAAGATATGCATCGGCCCCGACACCATCTACGGCAACAGCATACAGGAACTGCGAACCATCATGGAGGATGGACGGTACGCATCGGGGACAGGATCGGTTGAGCAGGAAGAGATCACCCAGCACTACTGGAACTACCTGTTCGACAACGTCAGGATACATGCAGGCCTGAAGGTGGTCGTCGACGGAGGGAACGGTGTGGGCTGTTTCTTCGCCGCCCCCCTCTTTAAGCGCTTTGGCTGTTCCGTTACCCCCCTCTACTGCGAGTTGGACGGCAGTTTCCCCAACCACTTCCCCGATCCGACCGTTGAGGAGAACCTCACCGGTATCATACAGATGGTCAGGGAAAAGAAGGCGAATCTCGGGATCGCCTTCGACGGCGACGCGGACCGGATCGGCGTTATAACGGACGAGGGCAGGATCGTACGGGGGGATGAACTCCTCCTCCTCTTTTCACGCTCCATTCTGAAAGAAAACCCCGGAGCGGCGATCATCGGGGAGGTCAAATGTTCCCAGACCCTCTATGACGATATAGCGCGCAGGGGCGGCCGGGGAATCATGTGGAAGGCTGGTCATTCACTCATCAAGGGAAAGATGAAGGAGGAGAACGCCCTCCTGGCGGGGGAGATGAGCGGCCATATCTTCTTCGCGGACCGCTATTTCGGCTACGACGACGCCATCTACGCCTCGGTGCGTCTCCTCGAAATCCTCTCTCTGACGGGGAAAAAGCTCGGCGAACTCCTCGCAGATGTACCCCATACCTTCAACACCCCCGAGATACGGATCGAGTGCCCCGACGATATGAAATTCCAGGTGGTCGAAAAGGTCAAGGAGCGGTTCGCTTCCGATTACGACGTGATCGATATCGACGGCGTGCGCGTACAGTTCGACAACGGATGGGGACTCGTTCGGGCGTCAAACACGCAACCTGTCCTGGTCTTGCGTTTTGAGTCAAAGACAGAAGAAGGCCTTGACGCCATCAAATCCCTGGTCGAGGGAGCCCTGAAAGAGGCCATGGGACCGGATGGCTGCGTCGTCTAATCGCCGGTTACCAGAAAGATTCTCAGGTCCATGACATTCGTCATGGTCGGACCGGTGACCAGGAGATCCCCGGTCATCTCGAAGAAGTGGTACGAATCGTTGTTCATCAGGCATCGCGTCGCGTCGATCCCCTTCTCGCGTGCGCTTCGGATGGTCGATCCGTCGGCAATGGCCCCTGCCGCGTCGGTGGGGCCGTCCGTTCCATCGGTCCCACCGCTCAGAACGGTTATGCCCGTAAATCCATCCAGCTCAATAGCAGCGGCAAGGACGAACTCCATATTCCTCCCCCCGAGGCCGCCCCCGCGGATCGTGACCGTCGTCTCGCCCCCGGAGATCATGCATGCCGGAGCCGGAATGGGATTGCCGGACTGTCGCATCTCCCGGGCGATGGCCGCATGGACCTTCGCGGCTTCTCTGGTTTCCCCTTTGATGGATGAGGAGAGGATCATCGCGTTGTATCCCAGCGCGGCGGCTTTTTCTTTCGCGGCGAAGAGCGAGAGGGCGCAACTGCCGATAACAAGAGCGGCGGTCCTTTCGAACAGCACATCAGCCGGCTTGGGGGTTTCGGGGTGCTTCCCTTCGACACCCTCTTTCAGATATGTGATCACCGCAAGAGGAAGCGCGCTCTCCAGGTCGTAGCGGTTCACGATCTCCATGCAGTCGGCAAAGGTGCTCCTGTCGGGAACGGTCGGCCCGGAGGCGATCACGTCGAGATCGTCGCCGATCACGTCGGAGAGCACCAGCGCCACCACAGTTGCCGGAAAGGCGACCTCGGCAAGCCTCCCTCCCTTGATTCCCGAGATGTGCTTCCGTATGGCGTTGATTTCATGGATATCGGCCCCGCACTCCAGGAGGGCCTGCGTCGTTTCCTGTTTATTGTCGAGAG
>JAFGSH010000126.1 GCA_016934695.1 Deltaproteobacteria bacterium | reverse complement strand
CGAACACTATTCCAATCCGGAATTATTTTCAAATGATTTTTTCGGGAGCTCCCGTATTATCTGTACGACGTGCCCGCTCCGGTTCATGCTGCAGAAGTGCAGGCCCGGCACCTCGTTCTCCAGGAGGTCTTCGCTCTGGCGGATGGCGTGTTCCACGCCGTACTTCTCCACCTCTTCGCTCCTCTCGCTCACCCTCGCGAGTTTGTCTCTCAGCTGCGGGGGGATCTTCGCACCGCAGAGCGCGGCGATGCGCGATATCTGTTTGTAGTTGAAGATCGGGAAAATCCCCGGTACGATCGGGACCCGCACCCCCGCCGACAGGGCGTTGTCCCTGAACCGGTAGAAGTCGCCGTTGTCGAAGAACATCTGTGTGATGATGAAATCCGCTCCTGCGTCGACCTTCTTCTTCAGGTTGACGAGGTCGTGCTCCATGTCCGGGGCCTCAGGATGCACCTCGGGGTAGCCCGCGACCCCGATGGAGAAATCGCCGTTTCCCCTGATGAACTCCACCAGCTCGTTGGCGTATCCGAAGCCTCCCTTCGTCCTGACGAAGCGTTCTTCCCCCTTCGGCGGATCCCCCCGCAGGGCGAGGATGTTCTCGATCCCCTTCGCTTTCAGCGCGTCCAAATGTTCCCGTATGTCGTCGCGGGTCGCCTGGACGCATGTCAAATGGGCAAGCGTCTCACGATCGAATTCCTTACGGATGGTGGAGGCGATCTCCACGGTCTTTTCCCTCGTTCCCCCTCCGGCCCCATAGGTGACGGAGATGAAGTCCGGGTTCAGCTCCACGAGTTTTCCTATCGCGCGGTACAGGTCGTCGATATTCCCGTCCCGTGAGGGGGGGAAGACCTCGAAGGAGAGGATGGTTTTGTGTCCGTCAAACAGGCTTCCGATCTTCATTGTGTGCCCCTGCGATTTTTCAGGTCATACATGTCACCGGAATCTTTTGTTGTCAACCCCTTTTCCGACGGGGTTGTAAACTTTGGATAAAGCTGGTAGACTTCCGCCCAAAAAGCGGGGGAACACCGGCCATCCAGGGGGCAATGAGAAAACGACTCACTCTTTTCCTTTTGATACTGCTCGCGATCTTCACGATCTGCGCGGAGGCTCTCGCCTCGGTCGATATCCTCAACGTCAGGCACTGGACCGCCCCCGATCACACGAGGGTGGTCCTGGATCTGACCGGTGAGACCACCTTCACCGTCGTGCAGGAGAACCGCACGGTATACGTCGATCTGCAGGGCGCGGCCCTCACCGGGGAAATCGCCCGTGCCTATGACATCGACAAGCCCGCGGTCGAAAAGATCCTCCTGGATTCCCTGCCCGGTGGGGGCACCCGGGTGGAACTGCGGGTGGCGGACAACGTCAGGACGAACGTCTTCAAGCTGGGGGTCATCCTCGATAAGCCCCATCGCATCGTCATCGATATTCTCCTTCCCGATGTCGAGAAGCGGGAGAGCGAAGAGCGGGAGAGGATAAAGGTCCAGGAAAAAAAGGTCGTGGTGATCGATCCGGGGCACGGGGGCGAAGACCCGGGCGCCGTAGGCCGCAGGGGGACGCTCGAAAAGACGGTGGTCCTCCGCATAGCGGAGAAACTGCAGCGGATCCTCAAGGCCAGGGGATACGAGGCCTTTCTCACCAGAACGGGCGACTATTTCATCTCCCTGCGAGAGAGGGGAAAGATCGCGCGCGAATACGGGGCGGATATCTTCGTCAGCATCCACGCGGACGCCTGCCGGAGCCGGGGGGCTCACGGGTCGTCCGTATACTGCCTGTCGACGCGGGGCGCGAGCAGCGAGGCCGCGCAGCTCCTCGCCCAGAGCGAAAACCTCTCGGATATCATCGGCGGTTCCGGAAATGAAAACGGAAACGGGGATTCCGGCCCGATAGCCCTCGATATGCTCCAGACGGAGACTCTCAACCGCTCGAGGGCCTTCGGCGCGGTTGCCCTGAAAAGGATCAAGCGCGTGAACCACGTACGGACTTCGCGGGTGCAGGAGGCACCTTTCAGGGTTCTCAAGCTTCCCGATATTACCTCTCTGTTGGTAGAGACCGCCTACATCTCGAACCCGCGAGAGGAGATGATGCTCCGGTCTTCCGCCGGCCAGACCGATATGGCGTGGGCGATCGCCTACGCTGTCGACGAGTTTCTCCCCCTTCCCTATCCGGCGGACGAGAGATGGTGCAAGGCGGTTATCACACCGGAGAAGCCGACCGGCGGGTACCTCCAGTACCGGGTACAGAAAGGGGACACACTGGAGAGGATCGCCTCGCGGCACGGCACGACGGTGGCGGCCCTGATGGAGGCCAACAGCATCAAGTCCCGAAACCGGATCTACGTCGGCCAGAAGCTGAGGATCCCCTCGGGACATGAGGCCCCCGTGCCGTCGGTATATGTAGTGAAGCGGGGGGACAACCTGGAAGAGATCGCCGGGGAGTTCGGCACGACGGTGGCGGCCCTGATGGATGTCAACAGCATCAAATCCAAAAACCGGATCTACATCGGCCAGAAGCTGCAGATCCCCGGCGGAGCTCCCGTCGAGCGTCCCGCCAGGCCGCTGGTGTACGTGGTGAAGCGGGGGGACAACCTGGAAGAGATCGCCAGGAGGCACGGCACGACGATCCGTGCCCTGATGCAGGTCAACAAGATCAGGTCCCGCAACAGGATCTATGTCGGCCAGAAGCTGAAGATCCCGTACGTATAGACCCTCCCTATTTCCCCAGGATGACCTCTCCCGTATCCGTGATGAGCTTCCCCGGCAGTTGAAAGATGCGCCGGAAGATGTCCAGGATGCCTTTGCCGATTGACCGCGCTGTGATGGCCTTCACGTTCGGATTCTCCCATGCCCCGTCGACCTTGAAGTGGACGGTGATCAATTTGCCTCTCTCGTCGGTCAGAATCCAGCCCGCAACGGGGATCTTCGACACAATCAGATCCACCGTCTGCAGGGGATGGACGCCGACAGTGCAATCGATCTCCTTCTTCAAAACATCGACCGTCCCCACGCCCGAGATCTCCATGGCGTCGCTTTTTATGAAGAAATCTTCAGAGGAAAAAACGCCGTCCGCAAGAGACGTAGTGCAGGTTATCGTTTTGTAGGGCATCCCCTCCTTTGCCATATCCGGCAGTTGCAGCTTCGCCAGTTGAGAGACATTGAGGAGCGAGAATATCTTGGAGAGGACGGAATACCTTTTCAGGACCCCCTGCTCGGCCCGCACCTGGAAGGTCCCCGCCGCCGTCTTTTTGAGCTCTTCGGCGCTGCTGCCGGCGGCGGATACGTCTCCGGTCAGCGACAGTGTGCCGGTAACCGTTCGGTCTTGAATCTCCAGATACCGCTGGATGTTCTCCAGCGACATCCCGCCGGCGGAGATATTCCCCTCGTACCGGTGCCGGCCGTCGGGGCTCATACCAACTGTGCCGCGCGCCTTGAAGGTACCCCCGAAGCAACCGGCCTCAAGGGTTGCAACGTCGACGGTTCCCGGAACATACCTCACTTCGGCGTTGAGTCTGGTGAAATCGATGCCGCGGAACGTGCCTGCATCCACCCGCAGGGCCGCGTTCACCTCCACGCCGGGAAAGGCGGTGCCGCCTTCTTTCTTCGGGTACTCCAGGGACATGAGGCGGGCGACGTCCTCCGAATCGATATGCGGAGAAACCAGTTCCGCCGTGATGTCCGGTTCGGCAAGATCTTTCACATCGCCCGACACCGTGAAGACGGATTTCCCTAGGCCGAATGAGAGGCGGTACACATGGATCGTTGTGCCCTGGAGGGCGATCTGTCCCCGCACCCTGTCCAGATTCACTTCGCCTTCCGGGCTGGTCAATCCCAGGTCCGCGGTTCGGAGCAGGTCCGTGTGAAATTGGCAGATGAATTCGGGCTTCCGGAAATCGGGCATTCCGAATGTGCCCCGAATGGTACTGTTCCCGATGCGTGCGGTGAACGGGGAGGACTCCATCTGGTTTCCCGTGAACACGGCCTTCCCCGTCAACCCTGTTACGCGGTTGGGGCCGATCGGCGGCTTCAGGGAGACATCGGTCAGGGACGCCTCTCCCTCCCATTGTATGGAGCCGGGATCGCCGAGGTCTCCCCTGCCGGCGACATCGATCGAACCGGTCCCCGCCGGATCGAGCCCTCTGATCCCCGGCAGAATCGGAAGGACTTCGCGGACATCGAACGCCGGTGATTGGATACTCACGGACAGAGGTGTCTCCCCGGAGAAGCGGGACGCGGCCGATCCGCTTACACGCACCGGCGGGAGATTGTACTCGAAGGAAGGCATCTCGATGGAATCCGTATGGATGACGATCTCCGCGGCGAGCCGGTTTTCCCATTCCCCCGGTTTCTCCACGATCCCCGGATACGCGTAGGCGGTATCCGTCAGATCCCAGCGGGCGCTGATGTGATACTCCTCGCCCGTGCCCTTCCCGGACAGGAGGAGGGTCGAAGGCCCGTCGAAGGTGAAGGCGCGGAATCGTTCTTTCCCCAGGAGCCACAGGACCTCCTCGCGGGCGGGTTGCAGGGTCGCCTCGGCGGTGTAGACGGCGGGCTGCGGCAGGGCGAAGTCGGAGATGCCGCCCTCCAGGGTAAAGGGGGAATTGCCGAAATCCCCGTGCATCTTCTTCAGGGAAAACCGCCTGTCTTCCAATTCCAGCATGCCGCTTATATCGTGAAAGACGGGCGCCGAACCGCCCGCCTCGAAGACGCCCCCGTCGACCTCCGCCCGCAGGGAAAGAACGCCCTCGTTTCCCGCTTCATTGATACGGGATATCCGGCTCAGCCGTCCCGCGAGGGTTCCAGCGACGAGCCGGAAATTGCCGTCTTTGACGTGGGTCTCGATGAACCTTCCCGTGTTCTCGGGGATGATCCCCCACGGGATGTACGGCCGGACCTCCGTGAGAGAGAACGGCACAGTGGCGGCGGTTGCCTCCAGCAGCGGATCTTCCGTGTCCATGTCATGGATATCGACGCGGCCGCCGGCCTCGAAGCGGTCGACCGCCAGGTGCCCGATATCCAGCGCAAGGCGCCCGGCGTCGCGCTCCAGGGCGTATTCGACGTGAACCAGGCGGGGGGTGAGGGTATCGCGGAAGACCCTTGGATAGGCAAGCAGGACATCGTGCGCGGTAACCGTCCCTTTCGATGTGAAACGCGACAGCGTCCCCGAAACCGCCGTTTCCAGATCGAGGCGTCCCGCCAGCCCTTCGACGGGCGCGAGCTTTTTCAGATAGGGATGGTAATGGTGTATATCCGTTCCGCGTATCCGGATGGATGCCTCCACCGTGCTTTCCATCGGGTTCCGGGCGGGGCGGATCGTTCCCTCGAGCGCAAGCTCCGCTGTGTTGCCGTCCTCGGCTACGGCGGTTGTGATGCGAAACCGGTATTTTTTCCAGAAAGACGAATCGATCGCGCAGGAGAGATCGTTCAGCGTGGTGACCAGATTCTCGTCACGCGCGGCCCGGTCCAGGAAGGTAACCGTTCCGTTCTCGACGGTGATCTCCCGAACCCCCAGGGTCGTCTTCGTTTCGCCCTGCGTCAGGAGATCGGCGATGTTCAGGACTCCGTCGCGATCCCGTTTCAGCGACAGGCGGGGCTGTTCGAGGACGACCTCGCTGAAGACCAGGCGATTCATCAGGAGGGGGAGGACCTTCACCCGGAGAAAGACGGTCTTGACATCCAGGAAATCCGATGAGCGGTCCCTTTCCGTGAGCTTCACATTAGTAAGATGAAATGTCAGTCCCCTGCGGAGGGTCAGGGCTGCCGTGACCGTTTCAAAGTCGATATCGCGGTGCAGCGCCTCGCCGGCGATGTTGGCGACGGATTCTCTGTCGGTATCCAGACGGGACAGCCTGTACGAGACGAACATCCACGCGGACGCGAGAAGCGCGACGATCACAACGGCGGATATCAGGAGTATGATGGGGGTCTTCTTGTTACCAGTCAACCACGGAAGCCTTCTCTGGGGGTGATGTAATGCGGTCTTCTTTATAGCACCACTCCTCCAACCCTGTCAAATGCAGGGCGAATGACGGACCCATGACGGGATACGGGGCCTGTGCGGCTTGATCTTCATTTATATGGTGTCTTCTTCCTGGAATCGCTCCAGGTCGTCGGGACCGTACCCGAGGAGACCGCAGTAGACGGCCTCGTTGTCCTCTCCGAGGAGAGAGGCTCGCCGGGCGATCCTCCCCGGCGTCCGGGACAGCTTGATCTCGACGCCCGGTACCGGCACCGTCCCCGTACCGGGGTACTCGATCTCCACCAGCATCTCCCGTGCCGCCACCTGCGGGACTTCGAGCGACGCGGGGACGTCGTTGACGGGGCCGCAGGGGATGCCGGCCTCGTCCAGGACGGCCATGGCCTCGGCGACGGTCTTGTCCTCGATCCACGCGTAGATCACCTCGTCGATGGCCGGGTAGTTGCGGTACCGCGCCAGGTTGTCCTTGAACCGGTCGTCCGTGATCATATCGTCCCGGTCGAGGATGCGGCACATGCGTCGCCACAGGTTGTTCCCGACGATATTGATCATCAGAAAACCGTCGGTGGCGGGCGCGCTGCAGCAGTAGGCGTAGAAGCCCCCGTTGCCGACGGCCTTGCGCACCTCCCCCCACACCCGGTACTCGGCGGCGCAT
>JAFGSH010000125.1 GCA_016934695.1 Deltaproteobacteria bacterium | reverse complement strand
TCGTATCCCGACAGTTCGAGCCTCTTCGGATCGATCATGATGAACTTGACCTCGTCCGGCGTGGCCTTGAACAGGATGCTGCATATCATGGCATTGAGGGAGACGCTCTTCCCCGAGCCGGTAGTCCCCGCGATCAGGAGATGCGGCATCGCGGCGAGATCGGCGATCACCGTTCTCCCCGTGATATTCTTCCCCAGGGCTATTGGAAGACGGTGTTTCGATTCAAGAAACTCCTCGCTGTCGAGGACATCCCTGAGGTATACGGATTCCCTCTCCTGGTTGGGAATCTCGATGCCGATGGCCGCTTTTCCGGGGATGGGCGCTACGATCCTTATGCTCTGCGCCTTCAGTGCGAGGGCCAGATCATCGGAGAGGTTGGTGATCTTGTTGATCTTGACGCCGGCCGCCGGTTCGAGTTCGTACATGGTCACCACCGGGCCGGGTTTTACCTCCGTGACCGTCCCTTCTACTCCGAAATCCGACAGTTTTTTCTCGAGGATGCGGGAGTTCATGATGAGGCTCTCCCGCTTCATCCGCGTGTTCGTGACCTCCACCTTGTCGAGGAGATCGACGGCGGGGAGCCTGAACGTACCTTCGGGTTGCAGGAATCCAAAGGAAATCTGCTCGTCCTTCCGGGGTTCCTCCTTTCCTCCCCCCTCATCGGAGATAATCGGCGCGCGTTTTGCGATCTGGGGTTTTTTCCTTGTGACGGCCTTCTTTCTGCGTATTCTTCCCATGCCGACTACGGCGAAGGTCCTCAGCCTCAGGAATGCAGCCGACAACAGGATCGCGATTTTCCTGACCGCTGCTACGAGCGAGACATCAAGCGTCACCATGAGGGAGATTATCAGCGTGACGATCAGAAGGATGTCGGTTCCTATCCGATTCAGACCGGAATAGAGTATCCCGAGCGAAATTTTTCCAAGCAGTCCTCCGGGATTGAGTTCGATCCCGGAGAAAGAGATGGCGCCGTGCCGCGCCGCCAGGAGTGCCGATGTGGCAAAGATGAGACCTATGAAACCCAGGACGGAGGAGATGGCTACCCCGAAGCCGCCCCCGAGAAAGAGCCTGAAGGAGAAGAGGACGAGTACCGCGGGAAAGAGGTACGAGGTGACTCCGAAGACCCTGAGCAGGCTGTCGGAGAGGTAAGAACCCACAAGACCGCCGTAGTTCGCTATTCTCACCTTTCCCGCCACATAGTGTGTGAGTGAGGGGTCGTGGGGGTTGTATGAAAAGAGGCACAGAAATACGAAGACGGCGAGGGCGATGGAGATGACCCCCGCTATCTCCTTCATCCTCGTTCCTCCTCTGCCGGTGTCTTTCTTGCCCACATCCATACCCCTGCTCTTCGACAAGGTTAGATCAAATCATTCGAATAATCAACATTGAAATTCCCAGGATCCAGCAGTAGAAGGCAAAGATGCTCAGCCTCCGCTTTCTGATAGCGGAGAACAGGAGCCCCAGCGTGAGAAAGCCCGTCACGGCGGCGGCGGCCATTCCGGCAAGGTATACCGCCATATCGGACGGAGAAACCGTCTCTACGTACCTCAGTTCCAGACACAGGGCTCCCAGGATGGCGGGAATGGAGATGAGGAATGAAAACCGGGCGGCGGCTGCCCCGTCGAGACCCCTGAAAATGCCGACGGTTATCGTGGCGCCGGATCTGGATATCCCCGGGATCAGAGCCATTCCCTGCACGATCCCGATGACGACGCTGTCGGTCATGTTCATTTCTTTTTCCCCCCGGCACCCCCGGAACCGGTCGGATAGGAACAGCAGGGTGCCGGTGATGAGGAGCATGAAAGAAACCGTCGCGGGGGATGTGAAGAGACGGTGGATCCTCTCTTCGAATAGAAGGCCTATGGTCCCGGTGCATGCCGTTGCAGTGACGATATAGAGGGCCATCTTCCTCCCGGCGCTCACCTGCGTGTCATCGCGATCTCCACGGGACCATCCGATCGGGATCAGCGCGGCCAGGATCTCCTGAATCTCCCTCCTCAGAAAGAAGAGGACCGCCAGGAGCGTCCCGCAATGCAACATGGCATCAAACAGCACCCCCGGCTGCCGGAATCCCTGTATGAGACTCTGTACGATCACCAGGTGGCCGGAACTGCTTACCGGGAGAAACTCCGTCAATCCCTGCACTGTCCCCAGCAGGATCCCTTCCCAAAGATTCAATGGTTCCCTTTCCCTTTCCCGAGAGTGGTGCGGATAACCATCGCAATCCCGATGCATCGGGACGCAAGCGACGGATGTGCTCAATTTCTGTACTGAATAATGCCGGGGAAGTCAATCGGAAATATGGGATTTCCGTGTCGGCAGGATAATTCATTTGACAGTGGCACGCGTTATGTACTACGGTGCACGCAGACCCTTACGAGGAGAGGCGAATGGTTAACAAGGTAATACTGATCGGAAGGCTGGGAGGGGACCCGGAGGTGCGGTATACCCAGGATGGGACCATGGTAACCAATTTCAATCTGGCCACCGATGAGCAGTGGAAGGACAAGAACGGGGAGCGGGTTCAGAAAACGGAGTGGCACCGGATCGTCACGTTCAGAAAGCTGGCCGAGATATGCGGCAACTATCTGGCCAAAGGGAGGCTGGTCTATATAGAGGGCAGGTTGCAGACGAGGACGTGGGACGACAAGGACGGGAACAAACGCTACACCACGGAGATCGTGGCCTCCAACATGCAGATGCTGGAACGCAAAGAACAGGGAGGATATCAGTCAGAAGGGTCCGGGGGTAGCCCGCCTCCCGGTTCGATGATGCCTGAAGACGACGTCCCCTTTTAGGAAGGCTTGTTGGATAACGGATTGGCGCGACGCCCCGCAGCCGCCTGCTGTGGGGCGTTTATTGTTTGTCTTCCTTGATCTTCTTGGGATCGTGGGTATCATCCACCTCGTCGGTCTCTTGGAAGGATTTTTTGAAGTTTCTGATACCCTTGCCGATGGCGCCCCCTATTTCGGGGAGCTTCCCCGCACCAAAGATGATGAGGATAATGACCAGTATGATCACCAACTCGGGCATGCCTATTCCAAACATATTCGATTCACCTCTCAGACTCTCTGTTTAAAACATACGGTTCTGCGTGTCAATGCCTCTTTCACTCGCCTGGAGGGAGTATGAGGCGGACGACCTGCCCGTGTCCCCCGAGGGGACCGAGCGGCCTTCCCTGAAAGCGGATATCCACTCCTCCGGCATTACCGATGAGCAGGTCGAACCGCTCCGATGCCCTCTGGATGGTTCGCTCACCCGGTCTCAGCATGACCTCGAAAGGAGGCCCTCCGTCTCTGTCTATCTGTATCCAGGTCAGCTCCGATGCCTCTATTACCACGGTATACGGTTTCTCTGCAGGAGGTACGGTCATATCGGGAGCGGCAGTCCCTCCCGGCCGCTTTTCCTCGACCGCAGGCTGTTCTCTTTGTGCCACCGGCTGCTCGGCTGCGACCACCGGCTGGCTCACCCCTGTAGTCGCCTGCCCCGTCTCTGGTGTTCGAACCGCCGCCGAAAGATCTGCCGGTGGTGCGCCCTCTGCCTCCGGGGGTTTCTGCTCCTCTTCGACGGCGGTGTCACCGCTTGCCGGCACGGGGATTTCGTCGGTGGCGCTCCGAGGTTCCCCGACGGCCTCGATCTCTGCGGCAGGAAACGCCTTCTCATCCGCTGTCCGGGATCCCCTCGTGCTCCACTGGTACAGGTAAAAGGCCCCGACCATGACAAGCAGCACCGAGACGATGGTCATCCATATCCAGACTTCCAGATGGCGTCTCTTGGCCGCAAGTGTTTTCAGTACCTCGTATTTGTCTTCCTCGGGGTTGAGGTTCCTGAGGTAATCGTCGTAGAGCGAAAGGATCTTTTCCCCGTCCACGTCGAGGACCTTGGCGTACATATCGATAAAGGCCCTGGCGTAAATCGGTTCCGGGAGCAGGTCGAACCTCTGTTCTTCGATCGCCTTGAGATTCGGAGGGCTTATCTTCGTGGAGGTGGATACGTCTTTGAGGGTGAGTCCTCTGGATCTTCGGATCTCTTTCAGGTCGAGGAGGGCCTCTTCTGAAACCACCCCTCCCTCGTCCGGTTTTTCGAGGCTCGCGCCCGTATCTTCTGTTGTAATATCGTGCTCCTTTTCATTCATTTCCGTGTGTGCGATTCTCCCCGAATATTGCTAACCGCTGAAATATCTATCACTAATCCACGGGGGAAGCAACAGAAATTGTCTCAACTTTTTTCTGAAATCGTGTTACAAACCTTCCCGACAATACATGATCAAGGGGGCGGGACATGCCTGAAGAGGGGGATTTTGCCGTATCGATAGCCAGGATGGCGGGGTCGTTGCTGATGGATCGATTCACGAAGCGACATAGGATCGACTACAAGGGGGAGATCGACCTTGTCACGGAGGCCGACAGAATGTCCGAAGGGCTGTTGATCACGGAGATCAGCCGGAGGTTTCCCGATCATGATATCCTGTCCGAAGAGACGGTGGAGATGGCGAGAGGCTCGCGGTACCGATGGGTCATTGACCCCCTTGACGGGACGACGAACTACGCCCACGGCTTCCCCGTCTTCTGCGTCTCCATCGCCCTGGAAAAGGAGGGCCAGGTTATAACCGGCGTCATCTACAACCCGGTATCGGGCGAACTGTTCGTGGCCGGAAGAGGAGAGGGGGCGTTCCTTGATGGTTCCCCCATCTCGGTCTCCGGGACCACGAAGATCTCAGAGAGCCTCCTGGCAACCGGATTCCCGTACGATATACGAAGAGATCCGAACAATAACATCAATTACTTCTCTGAGATAGCCTTGAAGGCCCAGGCCATCCGCCGGGCGGGCTCCGCGGCACTCGACCTGGCCTACACGGCGGCGGGGCGCTTCGACGGTTTCTGGGAGCTCAAGCTCCACCCCTGGGATACGGCAGCCGGCTGGCTCCTTGTCAGCGAGGCGGGGGGAGTCGTCACCGATGTCTCCGGCAGCGGCTATAGGCTCGATTCTCCCAGTATCCTCGCGTCGAACGGGAAGATACACGAAGACATGATCCGCATACTGGACGGTGTTGACCCGGCCGACAGGAGACTGCTCTGACCGCTCATCAAGGCCGGACGGTACACTGGATACATGGGAAGGGATTCGCCCCGGGCATGCCTTGAAAGCCCGGGGACATATCATATGTTCAACTTCTTGATCTTGCCGTGCAGGGTGTTCCTGTTGATCCCGAGAAAATCGGCGGCGGCGGTCTTGACATTATTGGAACGTCTCATGGCGATCCGGATCAGGGCCTTCTCGACCATTGCCAGGACCTCGTCATATACCCCTTCCCTGCCATTTCTTTCGCACCCCAGAATCGTAACGACCTCATCGAGTCTCTTTTCGAAGGCCTCTTCTATAAGGGGAAAAGACGACCCATGCATCTCGTTATCCACCATCGCCCTGATCCGCTCCTGCTTGCCCATACAACGCTCCTTTTGGGTAGAGTATGAATGATGCCTGTAAGACACAATAACCGGTTTAGCCGACGACCTTCAGGAGAATCGCCCCCAGGAGGATTCCGACGGCGATCCAGGAGGACACCACGTCCGATATCCTCACGACCGGGTGCTCGATCAGGTCCCGGACGCCCCCTTCGATCTTTTCCGGGTCGACGTGTCCGACGATATCCCGGACAAGAGAGGAAAAATTCCCGTGAGAATTGGCCAGTGCGTGAAATCCCTTTGTGGTGGTCAGCAGCAGGTACACCTTTTTACGCACGGCCAGGACATCGATGTTGGTGATATCAGCCCAGAGGAGGTGTCTCTCTCTGAACAGTTTCCGTATCCTGACGCCGTCGGGTCCGATGGTCGTCCTGCGCCAGGCCGATTCAAGCAAGATATACAAGATAGGGACACATATGAGTGCGAGAATGACGATCTCAGGAGGAAAGGTCCTGTCGAACGCGGAGAGTATCAACAGGACGAGGAGGAGCAGGAAAGCCAGTGAAAAGGGGATCAGAAACACCCGTCGTGTCGTATAGGTGGTCGTTTCCATCTGGTTACTCTTTCCTCTCGAAGGTGCCGCTCTTGCCCCCGCTCTTCTTCAACAGGCGTATATCGGACAGGACGATCTCCCTGTCCGCGGACTTGCACATGTCGTATATGGTAAGCGCGGCCACGCTTACCGCCGTCATCGCCTCCATCTCCACCCCGGTTCGATCGCGGGTCTTGACACGTGCGGTAACGGTGATCTCCCCCTTCTCGATGTCACTCGAAAAATCGATATCGATCGCGGTCAGTCCGAGAGGATGGCACATCGGGATAAGATCGCTCGTCTTCTTGGCGGCCATGATCCCCGCGATCTTTGCGGTGTCGTAGACATTGCCCTTTGCGACGCCCCCCGATTCGATGGCCCTGACGGTATCGGGTCTCATCGAGACCCTGCCGCCGGCGACCGCCTCCCTCAGGGTGGGTTCCTTGGCGGTGACGTCCACCATCCGCGGCCTGTCGTGTTCGTCCAGGTGTGTAAACTCCATTGCAGCTTCCTCCGCCGGGCGAGAAGAAAAGTAACACAGCAACCCCCTCCAGTCAAGAGCGTTCCGGGGCACGGGGGCAGATATCCGCCTATCATGGATCGACCGTTCTCCAGGGTCGCATCCGTTTGATCCGCCGATACAGCCGACCGTTCAGGTAGAAGAAACGGGCCGTCCACCCGCTGCGTCGGAGGATCCTGCGGGCCATCTCATGTACCGCCTCCTGCTGTTCGACCTTCCTGTCAGACAGGTAGGTGGCGAGCAGGCCCCGGTTGACCATTCGATGGAACTTGGCGTGGGGCAGCCCGGCGGTGCTCCTGTCGGCCTGATGAAAGAAGTGCTCCAGGCGCCGCACCACCTCCTCGTTATTCTGGTAATAGGAGCAGAAGTTCAGATCCCCGCCGATGCGATCCTCCTCCTGATCGATGAAATAGTCGAGAAGGATGTGAAAACCCTGTACCCAGGGGAAGAAGGCCTCCGTGACGCGTGCCGCCAGGTCCGGAGAATGCCGGTCGTGAAAGGCACAGGAGACCAGGCAGAAGATCCCGAGCGTCGAGCCGCAGCATGCTGAAAATTCAAACCAACGCATCTCGGGCATCCCGGCCCGGTGTTCCTCGAACCACGCCTGCAGGCGCGGAACGCGTTCCTCCGCCGTAATGTGCTTGTACACCTGCAGGTCGCAGTAGCGATCCGCCAGTTCTCGGAGCGCCGGGGCGATTGCACCGTATGCCGGGAGGGTTCCCAGTATCTCCTGGCAGGTCGTCACGAGCGATGCCAGGTATCCTCCGTCGTCCTGCTCGCCGTGAGATCGGTAATAATTGCGACGCACGGCCCCGGGGGTCAGCGCGTGGAGCATCGCCTCATGCAGGGCGCGGAAATCAGCGGGATCCGAAGAGGTGCTGCGGTCGCACAGGTTGTCGAGGTAGTCGCTGATCGTCTGGTACGCGACGATGAAACGGATCGCCTCGGAATGCTCCTTTCCCGCCAGCAGCCCGTAGGCGGATCCTCCCTCGCAGTGAAAGGCCTTGGTCCGTATGCTGAGCAGGGCCTGCATTCGGAGTTCCGGGTCCGGGATCTCTGCCGCTCGCTCCCTCCAGCCGTCCAGACAGCGATGGACCTCGGGGATAACGGTGAGATAGCCCCGGGCCATCATGGTACAGGGGGAGGAGGGAATCATCACGGGCGGCAGCTCCTTTAACGGAGAGATACAGGGTGTCTTTCGTGATATAGGAAAAAGGGAAAGAAGTGTCAAGAGAAAGAGAGACGCCCCCGGCGAACGGTGAACGGACCGGCCTTCCTCATTTTAGTTTCATTTCCCGCCGTATTCTGGTATGAACCACCACCGGAAGGAGTGCAGGAGAACTCCCTCTGGACGAAGGGTGGACAAAACGAGATACTATACAAACAGAAGGGTTGCAGACTATGGGTACAAATGATTTTTACCGGTTCCGGGGCGCCGACAAGTACGTCCTGGATGATGAACTCGCCGAGATCGTAAATGTCTCCATGGCGCTGGAGATGCCGCTCCTCCTCAAGGGGGAGCCGGGGACGGGCAAGACCATGCTGGCCTACGCCATCGCGGAAAGCCTCGGGATGCCCCTGATCGTCCTGAATGTCAAATCGAGCATGAAGCTGGTGGACGCCCTCTACCAGTACGACACCTTGACGCGCCTCAACGACAGCCGTTTCGGCGACTCGAAGAGGGACGTCAGCAACATCGAAGAGTACATCAAGATGGGGAAGATTGGGCAGGCCTTCATCTCGGATGTGAGGACGGTCCTCCTGATCGACGAGATCGACAAGGCAGACACGGACTTCCAGGACGACATGCTGGACGTCTTGGACCAGATGGAATTCGATATCATCGAAATCGACAAGACCATCTCGGCGAAGAATCGGCCGGTTATCGTCATCACCTCCAACGCGAAAAAGGACCTCTCCGATCCCTTCCTTGGGCGCTGTAATTTTCACCACATCGCCTTCCCCGGGGAGGATACGATGCGCCGGATCATCGGGGTCCACTTCCCCGATCTGAAGAGGGAGATCACGGACGCCTGCCTCAGGACCTTTTACGGCCTGCGGAAGCTGGAGGGGGTCGAGAAAAAACCCGCCACCCGGGAACTGATCAACTGGATCAGGGCGCTCAAGGCCGACCCGGACTTCAAGCTGTCGGTTCTCGATCGGGGGGATGTCCCCTACCTGGGTGTCCTGTACAAGAAGAGCCCGGACTTGAAGGTGGCGAGCGACGCCATCGGCCGAAACCGTCAGTAAGAGGCAGGATACGGCGGAACCGCGGGAGCAGGAATCGTGTTTGTCAGTTTCTTCTATAACCTCAGGGATCGTGGGATCCCGGTGACCCCCACCTCCTTTCTCAGGCTGCAGCGTGCACTGCGCATGGGGACCGTCCGCTCACTGAATAACTTCTACGTCGTCGCCCGTTCACTCCTGGTCAAGAGCGAGCGGTACTTCGATATCTACGACCAGGTCTTCGCGCATCACTTCGCGGGGGTGGAGCTCCCCGATCCCGACGAGATCGAGCTCGGCGAGATGGCGAAGCTCCTCCTGGAGGAATGGCTGAAGAATCCGGAGGGGGTCGCCGCCGCCCTCGGCGTCAACGAGGAGGACCTCCAGAAGCTGACCCCCGAAGAACTGGAGCAGTATTTCCTCGATCGTCTCAAGGACCAGACCGAGGCCCACCACGGCGGGAACAAGTGGATCGGGACCCACGGTACTTCGCCGGTGGGGCATTCCGGTTTTCATCCCGGGGGGATGCGCGTCGGAGGCGTCTCGCAGAACAAATCGGCGACCAAGGTGGCTCTCGACCGGCGCTACCGCGATTATTCCCAGGAGGGCCCTCTCACCCAGTCCCAGATGGGAGAAGCGTTGAAAAAACTTCGTCGCATGATCCCTGCCGGACCTCTGGATATGGTCAACGTGGACAAGACGATCTACCAGACCATGAAGAACGCAGGGGAGATCGAGATCGTCTTCGACCGCCGTCTGGCGGACCGGCTCAAGGTGGTCCTGATGATCGACAACGGCGGCTGGTCCATGGATCCCTATATCCCTCTGGTGCAGACACTCTTCGATTACGCGCGGAACCAGTTCAAGGACCTCAGGACCTACTTCTTCCACAACACCATCTACGACAGGGTCTGGGCGGACGCCGCCCGGTACCGTAACTCGGAGTTGATCACGGACTTCGTCAAGAAGGACCCTGAGACGAGGATCGTCATCGTGGGGGATGCCAGCATGGCCCCGTACGAGCTGATGAACGAGGGGGGATCGATCTACTTCGGGGAGCGGGCGCGGAAGGCCAGCATCGAAAATCTTCGGTTTCTCTCGCAGACCTTCCGCCACGCGGTCTGGATGAATCCGGTCCCCCGGTATGAGTGGTCGGGGACCTGGACCATCGACCAGGTCCGGCGGGTCTTCCCCATGTTCGAACTGACCCTGGACGGGCTGGACGGCGCCGTGAATCACCTGGTGTCGCGTAATTAACCGGAGAGGCTACAGAATCTGGTTGAGGAACAGCTTGGTCCTCTCCCGGGTGGGATTCTTGAAGAAGTGCTCGGGGGTTCCCTCCTCGATAATCGCCCCGTAGTCCATGAAGATGACCCGGTCCGCCACCTCGCGGGCGAACCCCATCTCGTGCGTGACCACGATCATCGTCATCCCCTCCTTTGCCAGCTTGGTCATGACGTCGAGGACCTCCCCGATCATCTCGGGGTCCAGCGCCGACGTGGGCTCGTCGAAGAGCATGATCTTGGGTTTCATAGCCAGGGCCCTCGCGATGGCGACGCGCTGCTGCTGTCCCCCGGAGAGCTTGTCCGGGTACTCATCCACCTTGTCGATGATCCCCACCTTGTCGAGGATCTCCCGGGATATCTCCGAGGCCTCCTTCTTGGAACGCTTGCGGACGATGATCTGGGCGAGATTGACGTTGTCCAGGACGGTCTTGTGGGGGAAGACATTGAAGGATTGGAAGACCATCCCGATCTCTTCGCGGACCTTGTTGATGTCCGTCTCCGGATCGCTGATATCGATCCCGTCCACGACGATGCGGCCGTGGTTGATCCGTTCGAGCTGGTTGATCGAACGGAGCAGCGTGCTCTTTCCGGAGCCGCTCGGCCCGATGAGGACCAGCTTTTCGCCGTCGAGGACGTCCAGCGATACGTTGTCCAGGGCCTTCAGCTGTCCGAAGAACTTGTACACCTCCCGCATCTCGACCATGACGGAATTGTTACCTGTTGGCACCGACCCTGTCCTCCATGATACTGACCAGTTTCGACAGAAAGAGCGTGATGATCAGGTAGACCAAGGCAACCATCGTATAGGTTTCGAAGTAGTTGAACGATTCCGCGGCGAATTCTCTTCCCCTGCGCAGGAGATCGGAGACGGCGAGGATCGAGACCAGGGAGGAATCCTTCAGGAGCGCCACGAACTCGTTGCCGATGGGAGGGAGGATGGTCTTGAC